>JAQGKN010000231.1 GCA_028290085.1 Hyphomicrobiales bacterium | reverse complement strand
GGGCTCGTTTTGCGCGGCAATTTGCACGGGTCGCCAGTGTTGAACGTCGGCCTGCTGGCCGTGGCCACCTTGATGGCGAGCGTCATCGGCACGACGGGCGCGGCCATGGTGTTCATCCGGCCACTGCTGCGTGCCAACGACAACCGGCGTCACAACGTGCATGTCGTGATCTTCTTCATCTTCCTCGTCGCCAACATCGGGGGCTCGCTGACGCCCATCGGCGACCCGCCGCTGTTCCTGGGCTTTCTGCGCGGCGTCGATTTCACATGGACGCTGACGCATCTATGGCCCCAGACGCTGTTCGCATGCGCCGTGCTGCTGGCACTCTTCTTCGCCATCGACCTGACGCTCTACCGCCGCGAGGGCGTGGTGCGCCCCGACCCGACACCGGACTCGCCGCTGCAGGTCACAGGTCTCGTCAATCTCGGCCTGATCTTCCTCGCCATCGCGGCCATTGTTATGAGCGGTGCGTGGAAGCCCGGCATCGGCTTTGAAGTGCTGGGCACGCGCATCGAGCTGCAGAACCTGCTGCGCGAAGCGACCATGATCGCAGTCGGCCTCGCCTCCATCGTCCTGACAAAATCAGCCGAGCGCGCGCATAACGGCTTTGAATGGGACCCCATCGTCGAGGTCGCGAAAATATTCGCGGCGATCTTCGTCACCATCATTCCTGTCATGGCCATGCTGGACGTGGGCGCTTCCAGCGCCTTCGCCCCGCTGGTCGCGCTGGTGACGGGGGCGAACGGCGCACCCAACAACATCGCCTATTTCTGGCTGACGGGCCTGCTCTCGTCCTTCCTCGACAATGCGCCGACCTATCTCGTCTTCTTCGAGCTGGCGGGCGGCGACGCGCAGCGCCTGATGGGCGAACTCTCTTCAACACTTGCAGCGATCTCGCTCGGTGCCGTCTACATGGGTGCCAACACCTACATCGGGAACGCGCCAAACTTCATGGTCTACGCCATCGCGCGGCGCGACGGCGTGAGCATGCCGAGCTTCTTTGGCTACATGCTCTGGTCAGGCGCCATTCTCCTGCCGCTGTTCGTGGTGGTGAGCCTGATCTTCCTGCGCTGAAAAAGCGCCTATCCAGTTGCCGTCTTTGCGAGGAGCGAAGCGACGAAGCAATCCAGGAGTCGCGAGATCGGGCGCCGCTTTCGAGACGGAGGCAGTCCTTCTCCCAGAGGGAGAAGGTGGCTGCAGCGCAGCCGGATGAGGGGTTTCCACCTCTCAGAACAGAGATCGTAACCCCTCATCAGCCGGCTCCGCCGACCGCTTCTCCCACCGGGAGAAGCGGGCCGCGTTTCATATGAAATGCATGTCGCACAAACAAAAACGTAACTAGTAAAAAGGCCCGCTTATTCGGCGGCGATCTTCGAGGTCGGTGCGGCGCCGCGCACCTTGTCGTCGACATGGCTTTCGAAGGCCACGAAGTTCTTGCGGAACATTTCACGCAGGTGCTTCGCGGTGGCTGCGAATTCCGACTTCGACGCCCAGGTCTTGACGGGGTCGAGGATGTGCGGCTCGACGCCGGGCACCGAGACGGGAACGGCCAGACCGAAATAGGGGTCCGTGCGGAACTGAACCTTGTTCAGCGAGCCGTCGAGCGCGGCGCTCAGCAAGCGGCGCGTCACGCGGATTGGCATGCGGCGTCCCGTACCTTCCTTGCCACCGGTCCAGCCGGTGTTCAGGAGCCAGCAATCGACATGATGCTTGGTCATGAACTCGCGCAGCAGGTTGCCATATTCCGACGCATGCAGCGGCAGGAAGGGATGGCCAAAGCAGGTCGAGAACGTCGCTTCCGGCTCCGTCACGCCCTTCTCGGTGCCCGCGACCTTCGCCGTGTAACCCGAGAGGAAGTGATACATCGCCTGCGAGGGATCGAGCTTTGCGATGGGCGGCAGCACGCCGAAGGCATCACAGGTCAGCATCACGATGTTCTTCGGATGGCCCGCGCGGCCGGTCTCGGACGCATTGGCGATGAAGTGCAGCGGATAGGCGATGCGGGTGTTCTCGGTCTTGCTCTCGTCGTCGAAATCAGGCGCGCGCGTGATTTCGTCGAGCACGACGTTTTCCATGACAGTGCCGAAGCGCTCGGTCGTGGAGTAGATCTCGGGCTCGGCTTCGCGCGACAGCTTGATCGCCTTGGCGTAGCAGCCGCCTTCGAAGTTGAACACGCCGTCACGGCTCCAGCCATGCTCGTCATCGCCGATCAGCACGCGGTTCGGATCGGCGGACAAGGTGGTCTTGCCGGTGCCCGAAAGGCCGAAGAACACGGCGACATCGCCGGCATCGCCGACATTGGCCGAGCAATGCATCGGCATGACATGCTGCGCGGGCAGCGTGTAGTTGAGATAGGTGAAGACCGACTTCTTCATCTCGCCGGCATAGCTGGTGCCGCCGATGAGCATGATCTTGCGCGTGAAATCGATGGCGACGACCGTCTCGGAGCGGCAGCCGTGGCGCTTCGGATCTGCCCTGAAGGAGGGCAGGTCGATGATCGTGAGATCTGCGACGTAGGAGGGAAGCTCCTCGCGCGTCGGGCGGATCAGCAGGTTGCGGATGAACAGCGAATGCCAGGCGAGCTCACAGACCACGCGCGCCTTGACGCGGAGCGCCGGATCGGCGCCGCCGAACAGGTCCTGAACGAACATGTCCTTGCCTTCGGCATGTGCGATGAAGTCGGACAGCAGTAGGTCGAATTGAGCCGTGGTGATGGAGTTGTTGTTCTCCCACCAGATCTTGCTCTCGGTGTTGGCGTCGCGGACGGTGAACTTGTCCTTCGGCGAGCGGCCGGTGTGAACACCGGTCTCAGCGTTGAGCGCGCCGCCCTTTGCGATAACCGCTTCACCGCGGCGGATCGACTCCTCGTAAAGCATCGGCGCTTCGAGGTTATAGGCGACGTTGCCGAGGTTCTTCAGGCCGAATGTCTCGACAGGGAACGACGGATTGAAAATGCCGGTCTGCTTCATCGCCTTCTCCAGAATGGGTCCGCGGTGCCACCGGACAGGTCCAACAGGGCCTTTCCGGAGAATTCTATTGATCGGACCGTTTATTCTGCGGGAGCCCGAAGGGCAAGCGCGA
>JAQGKN010000213.1 GCA_028290085.1 Hyphomicrobiales bacterium | reverse complement strand
GAACTTGTCCTTCAGCGCCTCCTTGAACGGCGGCTTGCCTTCGTTCGCATAGGCGATTTCGGGCGGGGCACCGTTGAACGTGAAGTCCGATTTGCCTGTCGCGATGTTTTGAATGCCGCCTGCCGGGCTGCCGGGTTTGTAAGTCGCATCCGTGCCCGGATAGGACTCGCGCACGATGCCGTTGATCGCTTCCGTCAGCGCCTTGCCATAGCCGGTAGCCGTGGCGCCATCGACGGAATAGGTGACGGGCTTCTTGTCGTCGAACCCGGCCGCAGCCGGCAGAACGGACCCGAGCGACAAAGCGAGGCCGGCGAGGGCTCCGCAAATGCTGGCGACTGATTTCATGTGAATGTCCTTTGGCCGGGATGGCGCGCAGAATTCCGCTTAGACAGGCTTGTCGCCGAGGATTGCGACACGGCGCATCATCCGCCGTTCCGAGGCATCGAAATCCGAGCGCGCATGCAGCGTGCAGCGGTTATCCCAAAGCAGCACGTCGCCCGGCGTCCAGACGTGCTCGTAGACGAACTCGGGCCGCTCCTGATGATCGAAGATCTCGTTGAGCAAGGCCTCGCTTTCGTCGCGCGGCATATCGAGGATGTGGTGTGTCATCAGTCGGTTGACATAGAGCGCCTTGCGCCTCGTCGCTGGATGCACACGCACGATCGGGTGGGCGAACGAAGGTATCCCTTCGCGCGGTTCCGAACCGCGCTGCGTGGCGTTGTTGTCGTAGTCATAGACGTTGAGGGCGAGGCGCCCCTCGATGCGGCTCTTGATGCGCTCGGGCAGCGTTTCATAGGCCGTGTACATGTTGGCGAAGAGCGTATTGCCGCCACGCTTGGGCACTTCCATCGCATAGAGCATGGTGGCCATGCTCGGACGCTCGACGTAGCACTGGTCGGAATGGAAGAACATTTCGCCGTCGGGCAGGGCGCCGATCAGCTGGCCGTCTTCGCGCACGTTGGAAATATACATGACGCCGGGAAGGCGCGAGCGGCCGTTGTGCTTGTTGAGCACCTTGCCGAGTTCGCCGAAGCGCGCACCGAAGGCGACTAGCGTTTCCTCATCCAAAGCCTGGCCGCGCAGCAGGATAACGCTGTGCTGGGGCCACGTATCGCGAATGCGCGCGAAAGTATCGTCTGAAATATCCCGAAGATCTACGCCCACGATCTCCGCGCCCAGCGCGTCAGACAAGGGCAACACGCCGAACGGAGCGGCATGGTTGGCGGATTCCGCCTGTTGTGCGGTTTCCATCTGCAGTCCTCCCGATATGTTTTTTTATATCTAAAGAGATGGAATACCGGATTTCTGCCCGACGCAAGTGTATCGGCCCGGAAAAATGCGGGATGACCTTATTTCCGGATCTGGCTTTCCAGCGCGCGGGCCGCAGCGAGCGGCGTGGATTTGTCGTTGTCGCGATCAACCGAAAGATTGGCGGCACGCATGAGATCGACAGAAATAGCGCCGACCAGCGGCTTCAATGCGCGCTGCAGCAATGCATCGTCCGCACGCTTGGGCGCGAGCAGGATGACGGCATCGTAGGATGGGATTGCATGCCGAGGATCTTCCAGCGCCAGAAGATCATCCGCGATGATGCGCCCATCACTGGAGAAGCCCGAGATCACATCGACCTCACCGCTCGAAAGCGCACGATACATGAATGTCGGGTTGAACGAGCGCTTGTCGCGGAATGCGAGCCCGTAGGCTTTCTGCAGCGCCGCCCATTCGGGACGATCGAGGAACTCGATGTCGGCGCCGAGCGCAAGATTGCCCGCCTTGCCGGAGAGATCCTCGAGACTGCGAATGTTGAGTTCCTTGGCCCGCGCGCGTCGCATCAACATGGCATAGGCATTCTCGAAGCCGAGCGACCCGAGCACGGTGACGCCGCGTTTTTCCTTCATCCACTGCGTGAGTTCGGCCAGCATGACGTCGCGCGGCGGCACGTCAGTGCGGCCCATGACATTGGCCCAGAGCGTGCCGGAATAATCGACGTAGACGTCGATCTCGTCGCTCACCAGCGCGCGCCATGCGATAGCGGAGCCGAGTCCCTGTTTCTGGCGGACATTGGCGCCTTCGGCCTGCAGGCGTTCCGCGAAAAGCTCAGCCAGAATATATTGCTCGGAGAAGTTCTTCGCGCCGACCACATAGGACGCAGCATTGGGACGCGCGAGCCCCGTGACCGCCAGCCCCGTGCCTACGAGCAGCGCGGCGACGCCGGCGACGATCCGGCGCGCATCACGTAGCGCCGTGCCGGTTTCCACGAGTCCGAGGGCCTGGTCGACGATAAAGGCGAGCACGGCGGATGCGGCGCAGCCGAAGAGCACGAAGACCCAGTTCTCCGTCTGCAACCCGCTGAAGATGTAATTGCCGAGACTCGTCTGGCCGATGGGCGTTGCGAGTGTCGCCGCACCGATGGTCCAGACGGCTGCGGTGCGCACACCGGCCATGACGACGGGCGCAGCGAGCGGAGCCTCGACGCGCCAGAGACTCTGCATAGGCGTCATGCCGACGCCCTTGGCGGCCTCCACGGCTGCCTTGTCGACGCCGGTCAGTCCGGTGACACCATTTCGCAGGATCGGCAGAAGGGCATAAAGCGTCAGCGCCAGCAGTGCCGGCAGAAAGCCAAGCGCCGGGAAGGTGACTCCAAACCAGCGCCCGCTCAGCGCGGAAAGCGCCAGCAGCAGCGGATAGAAAAGCGCAAGCAGGGCAAGGCCCGGAATCGTCTGGACGAGACTCGCGAAGGAGAGCAGCGGCCAGGCGAAGGCGGGCCGTCGCGCGGCGAGGACCGCGAGGGGCAGGGCGATCAGCAACCCCGCGCCAAGCGCCGCGGCGGAAAGCACGATATGGGCGGAGAGATATTCCGGCAGGAGGCGCCAGGCCGAGGCGATCTGTTCAGACATGGGCGGCGCCGCTCAGGATCGCCTGCACCCGTTCGGCTTGGCGCATCGGCACGCTCATCAGCTCCATGACGCGCGGTTCAGCCTTTTCCGACATCAATTCGCGCGGCGTGCCATCTGCGACGATACGTCCGGCCTCCATGACCACGATGCGGTCGGCAAGCAGCACAGCCTCCTGAACGTCGTGTGTGACCATGATCGTGGTGAGGCCCAACCGTTCATGCAGGGCACGGTAGGATTGCCCGAGCGCGTCACGCGTCAAGGGATCGAGCGCGCCGAAGGGCTCGTCCATGAGCATGATCTTGGGCCGCGCCGCCAGTGCACGCGCCACGCCCACGCGCTGTTGCTGTCCGCCCGACAGCATGGCGGGGGTACGTGCCGCGAAATCGGCGGGAAGATCGACCAGAGCTAGCAACTCCCTCACCCGCGCCGCGATGTCCGGCTTCGACCAGCCGAGCAGTTGCGGTGTGATGCCGATGTTTTCGGCCACGCTCATATGCGGGAACAGGCCGATGCCCTGGAAGGCATAGCCGATGCGCCGCCGCAGCAGCGGGCCGGGAATGGCCGACACATCCTCGCCGTCGAGGCTGATCGTGCCGGACTGAGGGTCGTTGAGCCGGTTGATGGTTTTCAACAGGGTTGTCTTGCCCGACCCTGAGGCTCCGACCAGTGCGACGAGTTGCCCTTCAGGGATCGACAGCGACACATGATCGAGCGCGGGCTTCGTGCTGGAGGGATAGGAGAGGACCAGATTGTCGATGTCGATCATATCAGCCGATCCGTCCGCCGCGCCGCAACTGCGCCGCACGAGGTTAGGCACGCAACGGCTCCCGCGTCGAGATGGTTCCGGCAACCGGCGGTGGCGCGCCCCGCGAAAGCTGGTCTATAGTGCGGCGCGACGCGGCCCAAAGGTCCGTCCGGGGTCCAACAAGAATCGAGAGCGCCCGGCGCTCCATAAGATTCGCGATTCAAAGGTGAGGGATATGAACGAGCTCCTGCTCGACCAACTGGCCATCCGCCAACTCGTCGAAAACTGGGTCGTCTGGCGCGATGCGGGGCACTGGGACCGGTTCCGGACTGTCTGGTTCGACGACGGGCGCATGATGGCGACCTGGACGCAGGGCACCGCCGACGAATTCATTCAGATGAGCAAGGATGGATGGGCCAAGGGCGTCAGCATCCTGCATTTCCTTGGTGGCCATTCAGCTGACATCTCCGGCACCCGCGCAATCTCGCAGACCAAGATGACGATCTCGCAGCGCGCCAATGTGCATGGCGTGGCAGTCGACGTCGTCTGCACCGGCCGCTTCTACGATTTTCTGGAAAAGCGCGATGGCAAGTGGGGCTTTGTCCTTCGCCAGCCGATCTATGAGAAGGACCGCATGGATCCGATCGATCCGGCCGCGCGGCTCGAGCTCGACGCGACACTGCTCGATTCCTTCCCCGAGGGCTATCGCCACCTCGCTTATCTGCAGACGCAGATCGGTTACGAAGTGAAGAAGGACATGCCCGGCCTCAAAGGGCCGCAAGTCGAAAAGCTTTATGCGGATGGCGCGAGCTGGCTTGCAGGAAAGCCGCTCACGCGGTGAAACCCGAGCCCGAAGGAGCGGCCATGCGCAATTTCGATGAAAACACCATCACGGACGCAGTGCTCGATCGCGTCGGCGGTGCACAGGATCCTCGCATCAAGCAGGTCAGCGAGGCGCTGGTGCGCCATCTCCACGCTTTCCTGCGCGAAGTGCGGCCAACCCAGGCGGAATGGGAGCTGGGGATCGGCTTCCTGACCCGCACCGGCCATATGTGCGACGACAAGCGGCAGGAGTTCATCCTCCTGTCAGACACGCTCGGCGCCTCCATGCTGGTCGATGCGATCAACAATTCCGCCGGTCTTGGCGAGACGGACTCGACAGTTCTCGGGCCCTTCTATGTCGAGGGTCCGAACGTGTTCGAGAACGGTGCCGACATTTCCAACGGCATGGACGGAATGCCGTTCTATGTCTCCGGGACCGTGGCGAATATCGAGGACCGCCCTCTGGGGGGCGCCGTCGTGGATGTCTGGCATGCGGACGACCACGGTTATTACGACGTACAAAACTTCGAAGAGCATGGCCTCGCCGGTCGTGCACGTCTGCACACCGACGCGGAGGGGCGTTTCAGCTTCTGGACCATCCGCCCGGCCTCCTATCCCATTCCACATGACGGCCCTGTGGGCGACATGCTGAAAGCGCAGGGGCGTCATCCCTATCGCCCCGCGCATGTGCATTTCATGATCGAGGCGGAGGGATGCCAGAAGCTGGTGACCCATGTTTTCGCGGCGGGCGATGAATATCTGGATTCCGATGCCGTCTTCGGCGTGAAGGATTCGATTATCCAGCCCTTCGAGGAACATGCGCCGGGCCGCGCGCCCGACGGGTCGCTGCGCGACGCGCCCTTCGCGACACTCGAATACGATTTCCGGCTATTGCCAGCAGATCGGGCGGCCCAGGCCGCCTGAACCCTACCAACGTACCGGGCAGCTATGTTGCCGCGGCCTATCATCATCGGGATCAATACATGACCACTCGCAAACCCGTTATCGTCGGCATCGGCGGCACCACGCGTCCGGGCTCTTCCTCCGAGCAGGCGCTCGCAATGGCTCTGAACTTCGCCAAGGCCAAGGGTGCCGAAACGATCCTGTTTGGCGGCCTCGATCTGCAATTGCCGATGTACGATCCCGCCACTGCGGGTGACAGCGAGGACGCGCGTCATCTCATCGCGGCGCTGCGTCGCGCCGACGGCGTCATTCTCTCGTCGCCCTGCTACCACGGCGGTGTCTCCGGTCTCGTCAAGAATGCCATCGACTACACCGAAGAGATGCGGGCCGATGACCGCGTCTATTTCGACGGCCGGGCGCTGGGCGCCATCGGTTGCGGCTACGGCAATCAGGGCCCCGGCATGGTGCTCGCGCAATTGCGCGCTATCGGCCACGCCTTGCGCGGCTGGAACGTGCCGCTCGGCGTGGCCGTCAACTCGGCGGTCGTGAAGTTCGACGCAAATGGTTGCAGCGAGGCTGGCATCGCCAAGCAGATCGAGATCATGGCCGGGCAGGTCTTCGACTTCGCCCAGATGAACGTCGCCGCGCGCGGTTGAAGAGAAGGGCGCTCAGCCCTTCTTCTTCTCCTTCTTGTCAGACTTGTCCTCTTTGTCCGACCCATTCTTGTTCATGGGCTTCGGCTTGTCGCGATTGGTGAAACGCGCATTGCCGAGGCCCGTGCCGATGGTCAGCACGCCCCAATGTTCCACATCGCTCATGAACGGCACCTCGCTGAGGCCCTGCACGACTGCGTCATTGTGCATGACGACCATTGTCTCGTGGTCGCCTATCAGGGGAATGGCCTTGCGCAATTCGGCGGGCAGGTTGAAACGCCCGCTCTCCCAATTGCCGCCCGGCAGGTTCTGGCCGCCGCGATCGATGGACCCGTCGGGATCAATGACGCCAGGGCAGCCGATACCTATCAGCGGCGCGAGGCTGATCTTCTCCTTGGCCGCCTTCGCGATCATGCCTTCGAGCATCCCGACCAGCCGCTGCACGGCTTCGTCACGCTTGGGGCTGTCGTCGGCATGACGCCAAAGTTCGGAATTCCAGACCTTGGCCTTCGACAGATCCGGCGCCTGCTTCAGGTTGAGCAGCACGACGCCCGCGCGAATATTCGAGCCGCCGATATCGACCGCCAGAATTGCGTCATGGCCCGTCAGCGTCCAGGCTGGCATGAGGTGCCCTGCGCCAAGTAGCCCGGCTTCATCGGGATGGTTGCGGATCGGCACGATATCGATGGCAACGCCGCTCGCTTTCAGCAATATGGCGGCGCGTCCAAGAGCGCGCTCGCCAATGCGGCTCTCGCGAAAGCCACCGCCGACGACGATGCGCTGTGTGTTCTGCCATCCCTTGGCACGCAGGAACCGTCGGGTGACGGCAGCAAACTCCTGCGCGAAATCCTCAATGGCCCCATGTAGAATGCCTGCTGCCTCGGCGTCGCCATTCAGAAGGACGTCATCGAGCTTCTTCTTGCCCATTTCCTCGCCCGGCACGTCACCCAGGGGATCGTCATCGACCTTTCGAATGCGATCGCGCCAATCTTCCAGAATCTCGTGAAAGGCGCGCTTGCTGGCGCGATCTCCGATGAAGCCGTCTTTCTCGCGAAGTTCGAGATTATAGCTGTCGATGACGACGGAGGGTAGTTCGAGCGCTCCGTGGGAGCCGTTCGATTTCTTCTCTGATGTGTCGGGCATGAAGGGTTTCCGCGCGGAATGCACCCGACAACGTCGCCGCCCACGCTCTGTTCCCGGCGAGCGGACTCCTCAAGGCGCCCGCTCTCCGGTCGTCCATCTCACATATCTGTCACTGGCACATATAACGGCGGCCGTCGTATCCGACGAACGTGCCGCTACGCGGGTCGAAGGAGCGATAGCGCCCGGCGCAGTAATCATACCATTCCTGCGTCCAGGCGGCGGGCGCATAGCTTTGTTCGACGTATTGCGGCTCCGAATAGACCGGCTGATAGCGCTGGCCATATGCGGGGTAGGGCTCCTCGTAGGTGCGATATTCTCTCTGGCGCTGCGAGGCAATGATGCCACCGACCACAAGACCCGCGACCCCGGCGGCTACCGCCGCACCCGCCAGATTACCGCCACGGCGCCCGCGATTGCCACCCTGATAGGCTTGCCGGGGCGCCTTGTTGCCCGGCCTCCCGTAGCGCTGCTTCTGGTACTGGACCGTCGTCGCCGAAAGCAATGTGTTCGAAAGGCCCGGTGCGCTCATGGGGCCCACGAGCGGGGCCGCCTGTGCCGACAAAGTCACGCCCATGGCGAGAACGAGAACAAGGCCGACACGCGAGGCCTGGCGAATAGAACGGGTCATGAAAGCAACTCCGGGATGAATGGGCAGGGGGCGCAACAACGAAATGCCGAAAAAGGCATCCAGCTCAGGCTAGACGATATCTTTCGCTGCGGAAAGCGGCGGAAATCAGACGGTGATGCCGTCGATCTCCACCATCTCTTCGGGCGACAACTGCCAGCCCACGGCCGCGATATTGGCCGCGACCTGATCGGGATGCGTGGCGCCCGCGATCACACTCGCGACAGGTGCGCGTGAGGCGAGCCACGAGAAGGCCAGTTCCAGCAGGCTGTGGCCACGCGATTGCGCGAAGGCGGCGAGCTTCTCGACGCGATCCCAATTGGCTTGTGTCATGTAGCGGTCGGTGTAGCGCTTGTCGTTCTCGAAACGGGTGCCTGGGGGCGCCTGTTGTCCGCGCTGGTATTTGCCGGTGAGGAGACCGCTGGCGAGAGGATAGTAGGGCAGCAGCCCGAGCCCCTTCGCCTTCATGGCGGGCACGCGCTCCGACTCGATGTCGCGAACCAGAAGCGAATATTCGTCCTGGCACGAGACAAAGCCGTTCAGCCCCGCGAGCGCTGCGGTCCATTGCGCATCCACGACCTGCCAGCCCGGCATGTTGGAGCAGCCGATGTAGCGCACCTTGCCCTGCCGGATGAGATCGTCGAGCGCCCGCATCGTCTCCTCGATCGGTGTCAGCGGATCGGGGGTGTGAAACTGGTAGAGATCGATCCAGTCGGTGCGCAGGCGCTTCAGGCTCGCTTCGACCGCACTCATGATGTAACGGCGCGACCCACCCTTCATCGAGCCAGCGTCGTCCATTGCCATTCCGAATTTCGTGGCGAGCACGATGTCCTTGCGCCGCGCGCCGAGCAGGTCTCCGAGCAGTGTTTCTGAACCACCGCGGTTGCCATACATGTCGGCTGTGTCGAACAGTGTAATGCCTTGGTCGAGCGCCGCGTGAACCACGGCGCGTGTGCCCTCGAGAGCGAGGCGTCCACCAAAATTATTGCAGCCGAGACCGACAACGGAGACGCGGAGGCCGGACCGGCCGAGATTGCGAATTTCCATCGTGATACTCCTCTATTCAACGTGCGCAAAAGGCAGGCCGGGATTGGATGCCGCTATGCTTTGGATTGCAAGTGACTAAGTGTGAATAGGCGCAGCTTTCGTATTGCGATGGGAACAATCCGCCCCTAGCGTCGATTCTGTACGGGAAGATGTAGGCGGACCCGTCATGAAATCAGTTGAGCAAACCAGTTCCCGAGTTGAACTCGCACATCTGCTCTCGCAGTGCGGGAATGCCGTCGCTTTCACCGGTGCAGGCATTTCCACGGAGTGCGGTGTTCCAGATTTTCGTTCGCCCGGCAGTGCGTGGCGACGCAATAAACCTATTCCTTTTGCCGACTTCTTGGCCAGCGAGGACATGCGGCTTGAAGCCTGGCGTCGCAAATTCGCGATGGACGATATCTACGCAGGTGCAAAACCCGGACGCGGCCACGCCGCTCTGCAGCGGCTTGTCGCCAGCGGCATCATGTCGGCGGTCATCACACAAAATATAGATGGTCTTCATCAGCAATCGGGCATTCCAGACGCTCAGATCATCGAATTACATGGCAACGGGACCTACGCCCACTGCCTGCAATGCGGCACCCGGCATGAACTTGCAGAGGTGCGCGCAGAGATGGAAAGCCGCTGTGCGCCGCCGCTTTGTGGGTGTGGAGGCATCGTCAAGTCGGCGACGATCTCGTTCGGGCAGGCGATGCCGCGCGAGGCCATGCAGCGCGCAAAGGGTGCCACCTTGGCTTGCGACCTCTTCATCGCCATAGGCTCGTCGTTGCTGGTGCAGCCGGCGGCGAGCTTTCCGCTGCTCGCCAAACAGAACGGCGCGGCGCTCGTCATCGTCAACGGGGAAGCAACCCCGCTCGACGATCAAGCCGATCTCGTCCTCAACGGCGATATCGGTGATCTCCTGGACACATTGGGGCGAGACGGAGGGCGTTTCTCTTCAGCAACATCGGACGGTCGTCCACAGGACACTGAAAAAACGTCTTTGTAGCCGGGGCGGCAATGTTATCTTTCCTGCGCGACTCACTGAAGACTCGAAGTGATTCGGGTCGGGGCATTGTTGTGAGAACGAAGACTACAGGTGTCTGTGAGTCGGTTTTTTTTGGGGGCGTAAATTGGGCAACAGCGATCCAAACTTCTCGAGTCTGGCAGGCTTTCTTCAAGCAGACTTGCCGGCTGAGCGTCCATCCGATCTTCTTGAGATGTCAGGCCACATCAAGTGGTTCGATGTCTCCAAGGGATATGGCTTTATCGTCCCCGATCAGGGCGGCAATGACGTTCTCCTCCACGTGACGGTATTGCGCCGTGACGGGTTTCAGACCGCACCGGAAGGGGCTCGCGTCGTTTGCGAAGTCCAGAACCGTTCGAAGGGTCTGCAGGTGTTCCGCGTCTTGTCGCTGGACGAGTCGACCGCGACGCATCCTGCGCAATTGCCCGCGGCCCGCACGCATGTGCAGGTGACGCCGAATGGTGGCTTCGAGATCGTCATCGTGAAGTGGTTCAACCGCGTGCGCGGCTTCGGCTTCGTGACGCGCGGCGAGGGCACCGAGGATATCTTCATCCACATGGAGACGCTCCGACGCTTCGGCATCATGGACCTGAAGCCCGGCGATGGACTGCTGGTGCGCTTCGGCGACGGGCCAAAGGGCCTGATGGCGGCGGAAGTTCGTCCGCTCGAAACGTCTCTGCCGATTTCGCACTGACCCAGGCGATGCGCGCTCTTGAGCGCGCATCCGGGCTTGATCCCGCCCGATTGGCGCGGCATGTTCCCGGCTTGGCGCCATTTCGGCGTGCGGGGCTTCACAATGATTGTTACCTCCACAGGCTCTCGTCTGAAACCGGGCCTGCGTGGTCGAATTGCGCTGCTGTGCTGCCTTTCGATCATCGCCACGTTTGCGCTGGAGGCGGCTCCATGGACTGCCTCGCGGTCTCTGGCGGATTCGGTGCCGGCTCCGACAGAAAGTACGCTGGAGCCGCTGGACATCGTTTCCGCAAACGGAACGCACCGTCTTTTCGTCGAAGTCATGCGCGACGACGCACAACGCGCGCGCGGGCTCATGTTCCGCCGCTTTCTTCCTGCTGACCGCGGCATGCTTTTCGACTTCAAGCGCGAAGAGCCTGTGTCGATGTGGATGAAGAATACCTACCTTCCGCTCGACATGCTGTTCATTGACCACACAGGCAAGGTGATTTCCATCGCCGAAAATACCGAGCCCATGTCGGAGCGCATCATTCCGTCGGGTGGCCCTGTACTGGCCGTGCTGGAAGTGAATGCCGGCACCGCCGAGCGACTCGGAATCAAGGCCGGCGACCGCCTTCGCTACAAGATGTTTCGTTAGGTGCGCGTCCGGCGAATATTTGTTCTGGGTTGCGCGATGGGCGTATCCCTTGTCACCCCGCTGCGTGCAAGCGAGCCTGCGGCCCCCTGGTCGCTCTGGATTGTCGAGCCCGGGCGGCCAGGCATGCTCGATACCTGTGCGTTCGCCTCGCTCAGCGAGGATCGGCATCCCCACCGGGTCACGCAGGACGTGACGATCCACTGGCACGGCGGCGACCTTGTGCAACGGGCATCTGCGTCTGCGTCCCCCCGTGCGAATGACAGAAATCCGCTCGACACATGCTTCGTTCTCACCACGGGGAAGACCGTTGTCGCCACCGGCGCTGTGGTCTCGCATTTCTCCGCGCGACTTCTCCGGTTCGATACATTGGTGCGGCGCAGCGATCATGTGCTCGAATTTGATCTGCTCCCGTCCTACCCCGGTCAACTCGCCCAATCCGTGCGCGCAGAATGGAATTTAGCCTTGACCCCGCTGAGCCTGCGGAACCCTTGATTCGTTCAGGAGGGAACATACGCCCGCTCCAGTTGTTGTGGGGCGAAGGTTCCGTTTCCGGCACCGAACGTGAGAAGGGTGGAAACATGAAAAAGTTTCTTTTGGCGAGCGCCACGGCATTCATGGCCTTTGGTGGGCTCGCATTTTCCGGTGGTGCGCAGGCCGCGCCTATGTCGGTCGACCCCATGCGCG
>JAQGKN010000210.1 GCA_028290085.1 Hyphomicrobiales bacterium | reverse complement strand
CATAGGGGGCGAATGAGGATGGCAAACGCCGGCTTGAAAAGAGCGGGAACAAAAAGCCCCATGCCCTTCAGAAATTTCCGTCGAAGAATGACCGGCCGATGAAATCCGGGCCTTTTTCAGCAGCCTGTTAATGCTTGAAACTGCCGAAGTGATAGCATCGAGGATTTGGTCTACTAAAACTCCAGACGGAGTCTTGGCCGCTGCCAACCTATTTGGAACGTCCGCCCTTACAGCGAACGGCATGGCTGCGGCGGCCTTATTCGCTTCTCAACATCCAAACGGCACTGCTGCGGAGAAGCGCAAAGATCTCCTTGAATTTTTTGTAATTGTCACGCAGTCGACACTTGGCGCCGCTGCAACTGTGAAATTCCGTCAGACAGTGGCTGCGGACAGTGAGACTCACACATTTGCTGCAAAATTTCTAAAGTTTTTCTTTGGAGCAAACGCCTATGGAAGATCTCTGACTCACATGGTCAATTACATTAAGTCTGAAGATAACAAGACAAAGGCCGTAGTGTCTGCCGTCGGATTTTTTAATGATTTGGCCGCAGGTTCTTATACGTTCTTTTCCTCCTGGATGAAATTCAACAATAAATTCCATAAGATGGTCAATCCTGCTTTGGCGATGGTATCAGGCGCAATGATGCTTGCTTATAATCTAGCCTAACTCGGGATTCGCTAGCTCGAGTTTGTCCAAACTGCTCGGAGCCCGGCCGCGACGCCGGGCTCTTTTTCATGCAAGGGGGACAGGCTCGCGAATCGGCTGCTACATAGGCAGGCTTCTCTCAAGCCCGGTTCACAGATGTCGCGCGCACTCTCCTCCATTGCCGTCTATTGCGGCTCCAACACCGGTCTCGGCGAGACCTATGTCGATGCCGCGCGAGCGCTCGGGACGGTACTCGGCAAGGCTGGCATCACACTCGTCTACGGCGGTACGCACAAGGGCCTGATGGGCGTGCTTGCCGATGCGGCACTCGCGGCCGGGGGCTCCGTTCACGGCGTCATCACCAAGCGCCTCGCGGACCAGGGCCATCTGCATCCTTCCTTGACGCGCCACGAGATTGTTGAGGGCATGCGGCTTCGCAAGGCCCGCATGGCGGAGGAGGCGGATGGGTTCATCGCTCTACCGGGCGGCATAGGCACGCTTGAAGAGTTCATGGAAGTCTGGACGTTGAACCAGCTCGGCGATATCGACAAGCCGGCGGGCCTGTTCGACGTTGCGGGGTATTATCAGCCGTTTATAGGCTTTATCGACCACATGATCGAGCAACGCTTTCTGCCCGCCGCGCATCGGGCGAGCATCGTCGTGGATGGCGATCCGGAGTCGCTGGTCGCGGGCCTGCGGTCGTTCGAGCGCGTCAACGTGCCCAAATGGTTGTAAGACGCGTCCCCGCGCGAGCCGTCTCCTTCAACGGGCAGGACAGCGACCGCTGTCCTACGGCGCGGCTGCCGGACCGAACAATTCGAGCGCAGCGTCCACCATGCCCTGATAGCCGGTACAGCGGCAGAGATTGCCGGAGAGCGCGGCGCGAATGTCGTCCTCGCTCAGTGTACCCCCCGCGCGGTCGTGGTCGAGTTCGCGCAAGGTCATGATGACGCCGGGCGTGCAATAGCCGCATTGCAGACCATGGTGGCGCGCAAGCGCGGCCTGAATGGGATGCAGCTCGCCCGCACCCGCCACGCCCTCGATCGTCTCGATGCTGCGTCCATCGGCTTGTACGGCGAGCATCAGGCAGGAGCGGACGCTGGCGCCATCGACGAGCACGGTGCAGGCGCCGCAAACACCGTGTTCGCAGCCGACATGCGTGCCGGTGAGCTTGAGATCCTTGCGCAGGAAATCGGCGAGATTCATGCGTGCGTCCACGCTCGCGCGCACAGGCTTGCCGTTGACGGTGAGTGTGATGTCATGCGCGTCAAACATGAGCGTTCTCCTGCGCCCGCGAGGCCGCAATGGTGAGAGTGCGCCTGACGAGCACGGCGCAGAGATCCTGCTTGTAATCTGCGGGGTAGAGATCGTCGCCATCGCAGGGCAGCGTGCCCGCAATGGCTGCCGCATCCGCGAGGGCTTCTGCATTGGGTAGTTGCCCCGTGAGAGCCGCTTCGGCTGCATCGAGCCGCATCGGCCTGTAGGAGGCACCGCCCACGGCGATGGCCACGCGCGCGATGCGCCCGGCCTCATCTAGTGTGAGCGTGGTGGCCACGGAAAGAATGGCGAAATCGGCGGGGCGCCGGTTGAATTCGAGGAATGCCGAACCCGAGCGCGGCGGCTGGCGCGGCACATGGATGTGCGTGAGGATTTCTTCGGGCTCCAGGCTGGATGTCAGGTAATCCGCGGGGAAATCGCGGAAGGCGATCTCGCGCGATCCTGTTGGTCCGGCGGCGGTGAGCATGATGTCGAGCGCGGCGGCCACCACGGGTAATTCCGCGCCGGGATCGAGATGGCACAGGCTGCCGCCGATCGTGCCGCGATTGCGTGTCTGCTGATGGCCGACATGGGCGATGGCTTCAGCGAGAAGCGGACAGATGGTGGCCACGAGCAGTGACTTTTCAATCGCGCGCTGGCTCGTCATGGCACCGATGCGCAGGCCGTGTTCGTCTTCGGCAATGCCGTTGAGTTCCGCAATGCGGCCGAGATCGACGAGGTGATCGGGCCCGGCGACACGCAGGTTCATCATGGGCATGAGCGATTGGCCGCCTGCGAGAACGCGCGCGTTCTCCAACGTGCTCATGAGTGCCACAGCCTCCGCGATGCTGCGCGGGGCGTGGTAGCGAAATGCGGGCGCCTTCAAGTTCGTGCTCCCGCGCGGACGAGGCGGCGCAATTGCGGCGGCGTCAGAGGCAGCGTGTCGATGCGGACATTCAGATGCCGCAAGGCATCCTCGATGCCCGAGACGATGGCGGAGGGCGCGCCGATGGTGCCACTTTCCGCCGCCCCCTTGACGCCGAGTGGATTGAGCGGCGTCGGCGATTCCAGATGGTAGATTTCGACACGCGGCACCACGTCGGACGTGGGCAACAGATAATCCGCGAAGGTGACTGTGAGCGGCTGACCTTCCGCGTCGTAGCGCATCCATTCGAACAGCGTCATGCCGATGCCGTGCACCACGCCACCGAGAATCTGGCCCTCGACCATCATCGGGTTGATCATGCGTCCGCAATCGTGGACCACGACATAGCGGTTGAGTTTCACGCCGCCGGTTTCGGGATCGACCTCGACTTCGGCGAGGTGACAGCCGTTGGTGTAGCTCAGGCCCGAGGTCATGAAATCGCTGGCAGCCGAGAGGCCGGGGGGCAGATTGCCGGGCAAAGCAAAGCCCGGAGTGCCCGCCAAGGCGCGCGCGATCTGCTGGAGACTGCGGCCATGCCCTGGCACGCCCTTTACCTGCAACATGCCGTTGTGGATTTCGACATCGGCTTCGGCTGCTTCAAGCAATTCGGCGGCGGCTTTGCGCGCTTTGTCGACGAGCATGGTCGCGGCTGCGAAGGCGGCGTTGCCGGCCGTTACGGCCTGACGGCTCGCATAAGCGCCTAGTCCTGAGGCGGTGGCGGAGGTGTCGCCGACCACGACGTGGATGCTGGCGGGCTCAAGACCGAGCACGTCGGCCACGACCTGGGCGAGCATGGTCTTCACGCCCTGTCCCTGCGCCGTCGCGCCGCTCGACACGACGACCTTGCCCGAGGGGCCGATGCTGATGCCGACGCTCTCGAAGGGTCCGCGCCCCGTCGCCTCGACGTAATTGGCGAGGCCGAGGCCGATATAGTGTCCCTCTGCGCGCGCTTTGGCCTGACGCTCCGGGAAATCCTGCCAGCCCGCAACGTCGAGCGCCTTGCTCTGGCACTGCGGATAATCGCCGCTGTCATAGACCATCATGCTGCCGTCGCGCTGCTTGACGGGGATCGTGTAGGGCATTTGCGCTGGCACGATCATGTTGCGGCGGCGGATTTCATCGCGTGCGATGTTCAGTCCCGCTGCTGCGCGATCGAGCAGCCGCTCCATGACGAAAGTACCCTGCGGGCGGCCCGCGCCGCGCGTCGGCGCTGCGGGCGTCTTGTTGGTCAGGCAAAGGTCGATGTCCATGCGATAGGCGGGCAGGACATAAGGCCCGATCAGATTGGTCGCCGCATTGAACGGCAGCGCAATGCCATAAGGCGTGGCGGCGCCGTGGTCGTAACGAAGGTGCCCGCGAATGCCGCGCAGGCGGCCGTCGGTTTCGAAGGCGGCCTCTACCGTCCAGACCTGATCGCGCTCGCCGATGCTGGCGGTGAAACTCTCGAAGCGATCTTCGACCCATTTGATCGGGCGCTGCAGCAGCATCGCTGCCGCGGGGATCGCAAGTTCTTCTGGATGGAACACGGCCTTGGTGCCAAAGCCGCCGCCGACATCGGGTGTGACGACGCGGACCTGATGTTCCGACAGGCCGAGTGACGCGACGAGCATCGCCTTGGCCCGATGGGGCATCTGGGTCGAGTCCCAGATGGTGAGGCGGTCTTCGAGCGCATCGTAGCGCGCGAGCACACCACGCGGCTCCATGGGATGTCCGCCGCCTTTGTTGAGACGGAATGTCTCGCGCACGAGATGGGCGGGGCCCTCGAAGGCCGCTGCGATGTCGCCGTAATCGACCTTGGTGCGGGCGACGAGATTGTCCGGCGTGTCGAGCCGTGCTTTCGGCGAGCCGGGCTCCAGGCCCGCGACGGGATCGACGACAGCGGGCAGGGGCTCTATGTCGAGTTCCACCAGAGCCGCCGCGTCTTCCGCGATGCGCCGCGAGTTGGCGACGATAAGCACGACGGGCTCGCCGACGTAGCAGACCTCGCCGATGGCAAGGCAGGGCGGATCGACATCGAAGCGCAAGCCGCCTGCGGGAAGGGCAAGCGGAATGCGGTCGGTCGTGAGTACAGCGCGCAGATCGGCGAAAGCGAGCACGGCGTTTACGCCGGGGAGTGCGCGCGCTGCCTCAAGCCTCATGCCGCGAATAAGGCCATGTGCCACGGGCGCGCGCACGAAGGTCGCTTCCAGTGCCTCGGGCATGGCGATGTCGTCGAGAAAGGTGGCGCCGCCGCGCAGCAAGACGTCATCCTCGACGCGCGGGGCGTTGCGGCCGATCCAGCGCAGATGCGGATCGGCCTGTGTCTTGGGCAACTCGGTCATTTCGTTCCTTCGCCTGCAATGGCCCGCGAGCGATTGTGCCCGCGCGCCGTTGTCTCGATCAATCCTTCAGGACGGACGGGTCGAAGGCTTCCTGCAGGGTGACGGGCTTCAGCGTGTCGTCGGTCGCCAGCACAATCTTGTTCAGATTGTCGATGGATTCCGCACTGACCATGCCGCCCTTGGGGGCGCGCTCGACAGCACTTTTGGAAACCTGCGCGAGCAATTCAGGCGTGAAGGCCGGGAACATCTTGGCGAGGACGGTCTTGGCCAGTTCCGGATCCTTCTGCAGATCGTCCATGGCCTTGGCCACCGAGCGGGCAAAAGCTTTCGCCACGACGGGCTTCGTCTTCACGAAGCTTTCGAGCGAGATTGCCGCGAAGGACGGATAGGGCAACGAGCGATAATCCTGCACGATTTTGTAGGCGCCCTGTTTCTGGAACATGTTCGCCATGTCGGTCAGGATGACCATGCCCGCCGCGATCCGGTCGGTGTCGATGGCTGCCTGCATGCTCGAGCCGCCGCCCGCGCCGGTGATCTCGAAATCACGGTCAGGGTTGAGGCCGAGTTCT
The DNA here is from genome assembly GCA_028290085.1 of Hyphomicrobiales bacterium. Classification (GTDB taxonomy): domain Bacteria; phylum Pseudomonadota; class Alphaproteobacteria; order Rhizobiales; family Beijerinckiaceae; genus Terripilifer. The sequence goes on along the minus strand of JAQGKN010000210.1, from coordinate 714 downwards.
TTTATCGAGTAGCGGATCGTGTTGTCGGTGAGGCTGCCCGGCGAGGTGATGCCGACGGCCTTGCCCTTCAGGCTCTTGAGATCGGTATAGGGCGAGCTGCCCTTGGCGACGAGCGCATAAGAGTGGAACGTATCGAGGCCCACGAGCACGAGTGCTGGCTGTTTGCGTGCGCGCAGGCGAATGACATGGTCGGCGGCGCAGAAGCAGACGTCGATGCTGCCGCCTGCAAGGGCCTGGACGGCGGGGCCGCCGCCCTTGAAGTCGACCATTTCGACATCAATGCCGGCGGCGGCGAAATAGCCCTTTTCCTTGGCCGTGTAGACCGGAAGGAGGGCTTCGTTGAAGGCGGCGACGCCAGCGACGACCTTGGTTTGTGCCATGGCAGGCAGGGCAGTGCCGGTGAGGGCGGACGCGATGGCGAGTGCCCCAAGAAGGCGAGCAGGTTTCATTGACATGGAGTGTGTCCTCTCGGGCTGTCGTTACGGACGAGCTGGGTTGCGTTACGCGTTGGGTGACGTTGATCGCCGTTTTGCCGGGTCTGTTGCAAGACCCCGGCCAGAGCTGAAACGGAGAGGCAGTCACGTTGCGTACAGTTTCCCGGAGTTTGCAGCGAATAACAATGCTCCGATGCCGTCGCTGACACGGGAGAGCCGGAGGCCGCAAAATGTGTGATCGCAATTGTCTCGGCCCTCCCGCGGCATTCCATCAATAGGC
>JAQGKN010000207.1 GCA_028290085.1 Hyphomicrobiales bacterium | reverse complement strand
CCGCTCGTTCGCGCTTGGTGGCCAGGAGGCCCATCGTCTGAAATTGGTTCTGGACGTCGGGATCGTCGAGAGCGGCGTTCACGTCCGCGTTGATTGTGTTCAGGATGGCGTCCGGCGTTCCCGTGGGCGCGAAGAAGCCCGCCCAGGAACTTGCGGTGAAGCCGGGGAATCCGTTCTCGGTATGGGTCGGCACATTGGGCAGCATCGGGCTGCGTTTGGCGCTGCCAACCGCGATGCCCGTCAGCTCGCCGCTGCGGATCGATGGGATAGCTGTCGCCGTGCTCGCCATGATGTTGATGTCACCCGTCATCAGCGCAAGCATGGCGGGGTTTCCGCCAGGAAAGGGGATATGCTTGACGTCGACCTTGGCGAGAACCTTGAAGAAATATTCCGCTGAAATATGCGATCCGCTGCCGATGCCGGACGTGCCCATGTAGAGCTTGCCCGCCTTGGCGACGGCGAGCATGTCCGCATAATTGTGAATTCCCGACTTCGGGTTCGACGCAAGAAGCTCCGGCGCCTCGACGGGGATCGCAACGGGCGTCAGTCCCGCGCTGGTGAAGCCCTTGTCGTGGAACAGCGTCTCGTTGATGGCGAGCGATGTCGTGGTACCAAGTAACGTGTAGCCGTCAGGCGCGGCGACCGACACCGATCGCGCTGCGATATTGCCGCCAGCACCCGCCATGTTCTGCACGACGACGGGCTGCTTCCAGCGCTCGGAGAGCTTGCGCGCGATGATGCGCGCGACGCCGTCTGCGAAGCCCCCGGCCGCGTAGCCGACGACGAGGGCCACGCGATGCGAGGGCCAGGGTTCTGCGGTTGATGTCTGGGCTTGCACGCCGCCGGCCTGCAGCAGAACAAGTGCTGCAATTGAGGTCGTGGCAAGCCTGCGCATAATCGGCTGCATGGTTTCCATCCCTTTTGTCACTTCTTTATGAGTGAGCTTTTTTATGAGTGAGCTTTCAAATTCTGGTCTCTCGTGAGCGCGGCCCGCCGGCCGCGGTCAGTCTTTCGCGTAACCGGGCTTGATGCGGGCATCGATGAAATAACAGCCGCCCGCTTCGACGACTTTTGTGCCCGCCAGCAGAGCTTCCTTGAGCTGCGTCACATTGGTGACGGGCGCATGGGCCTGGAAACCCTGTGCCGAAGCGATCTGTGCAAGTTCGATGGAGGGAGAGTCGAGGCGCTGCCCGATGCCCTTGTTCTCGACGGCGCGATGCCGCTGGATCGCGACGCGCTCCTGATGCACTTCGTCGTTGTAGTAGGAGCCGTTGTTGGCGATCACGAGCATCATCGGAAGCTGCTGGTTGGCAGCTGTCCAGAGCGCGTTCATGCCCATGGAGAAGTCCCCATCGCCGATGACGCCGACGACGATCCGCCCGCTGCCCTTGAGCGCCAGCGCCGCGCCCACGGTGTGCGCGGGGCCGGTACCGACCGCGCCGCCGCCGTCCTTGCCGAGGAAATCGAGCGGATGCCGAAAGCGGCAGGCGCGTTGCGGCCAGCCAATTGGCAGCCGGGCGTAGGTGACGTCGCGCGTATCGCTCCAGTCGGCCATCGCGAAAGCAAGTTGCGTAAGTTCGAACGGCGCATCTGCGGCCTCGGTGCGCGTGCGGGACGTCCAGTGGGGTGCGGGCGTCGCCTCGGCTGCGCGAGCGGCGGGCTGCTCGAACGACGAACCGAGCAACTGCGCGACAAGTGTATCGGGCTCTGCGAGGACCGGGATGTCGATGGCCGCCAGCGCCTGATGATCCATGCTCCAGCCATTGGCCAGCAGCCCATCAAGGGAGCAGTGGACGATCGTCGCGCGATTGGGTTTCTGGCTTTGGGACGCGCCGGTGCGTGCGCGCAGGAAGCCAGCGAGATCGAGCCAGTCCAGCGAGACAATCAGGTCGCTTTCGGCCAGAAGCTCTGTCTCGGCATCCGTCGCCTTGTCGCCGGCAGGCGGCACGACATGGAGAGCGTGTTCGACGGGGAAGGCGGGGGCGTTGTTCATCGAACTCAGGACGGTCGCACCGTAGCGCTCGGCCAGGTCTATGCGCTTTTGCCAGTCCGCCGCGCTGCGCGACATGCGCCCCGCGAGGATGAGGGGGCGCTTGGCATTACGCAGCGCCTGGTCGATGGCGACCAGCGTGTCCATGGGTACGGCGGGCGAGCTTGCCGCGCGAAAGCGTGCGGGCGAGGGCACGGCGACCTCGCGATTGAGCGCGGCCTCCTGGATATGCGCGTCGAGGCAAACATAGACGGGGCCGTGCGGGGCAGCGCGCGTGATCTGGTCGGCGCGCAGCAGCGATTCCACCATCGCCTCGGCGGAGGCCGGCTGGTCGTCCCATTTCACGAAGGAGCGCACCACGGCGCCCTGATCCTTCGAAGTATGCACCCAGTCAATCCAGGGGCGGCGGTGATGGGCATCGACGGGACCCGTGGCGCCGAGGATCAGCATGGGCCGACGGTCGCACCAGGCGTTGTAGATCGCCATGGAGCCGTTCATCAGGCCTACGTTCGAGTGCAGGATGACGAGGAGCGGCGTTTCGGTGACGCGAGAATAGCCGTCCGCGATCGAAACCGCATGGTTCTCGTGAAGGCACGTAATCAGATGGGGGTCGCGATTGCCCAGATGGTTCACGATGCTGTCGTGCAGGCCCCTGAAGCTGGCGCCGGGCACGATCACCGCATGCGGGTAGCCGAGCGAGCGCAGCACATCGGCGACGACATCGCTGCCCCAAGCCGTCGCATCGGGATTTGTGACGCTCTGTTGATCTGGCCCGCTCATCCGCGCTTGTCTCCCCAATCGTTATTATGGGCAGATTAGGGATCAGGCTGAGCCGCGCGACAATTCAGTTCGCGTTGGGCGATATCAGTTTTGGTCGCGGCTTCCTCACGTGCGAGGCACGGACATGGCGTCCGACACCTCCAGCGAAACGGCTCTCAGCTCCTCCAGGAAGCGGGCGAGCGCGGGCGCGGGGCACTCCTCGCGGCGCGTCATTGCCCCGACATCGCGGGCGTAGCCAAGGTCCGACATGGGCAGGCGTCTCAAGAGATTGGCACGCTCCTCGGGGAGGATCTGGCTTGCCGAGAAGATGCCGATCCAGTCGCCAGCCAGAATGAAGGAGCGTGCTGCGATGAAGGAATCGACCTCGACGATCTGCGCGGGGGCGGGAATGGCATTGCTCGTGACGAGCCGGTCGAATTCCGTCCGGATGGGCGTCGGCTTGCCGGGCAGGACCCAGCGCGCAAACCGAAGATCCCACCAGTCGACCTCCGGTAAATTCTGCAATGGGTGGTCGGGGTGGGCGACAACGACGAGATGATCTGCAAACAGCGTCTCCACGGCGACCCATGGTGGGATGTTGTTGGGCCGGATACTCCCCACGATGAGATCGATTTCTCCCGCGTAGAGTTTGGAGAGCAGGGCGTCATAGCCCGCGTCCACGATCGACACTTCCAGCGCCGAATAGGAAAGCGCAAAACGCCGCGCCGCCTCTGGCACCAGATGAACGCGCGAGGCCGGAAGTGCGCCAATCCGCAGCCTGACGGGCGCCTGTTGCACGCTGTTTCCATGCCGCAAGAACTCTTCGGCAGCGGCGATTTCACCCAGCGCGCGCCGCGCTTTTGTCGCGGCCTCGGCCACCCAGGCGTTCAGTTTTTTGGACTGGAGATCCTCGAATGGAGACCGCCCGAGCCGGGCCGCGAGCGTCGCCAGCGATCTCGCGACCGCGGTCTGCGTCACGCCCAATGTTTCCGCGGCGCGACGCGGCGATCCCTCGAGTCCCACGGCGATGAGGGCCGCAATTTCGTGATCGGAAACCTGACGCGCGAAAGAACTCGCGAGGCATAACGGCGCCCCGCCACCTGGATCGGCGCTGCAATCTTCAATCTCGCAGAGTTGCCGGAAAGCCGCGGTTCCGGCCCGGACCAGCAGGGAGCCCTCGACTGTCGTTTCCGTGCCGGTGTGGGTGCGCCGGAACAGGCGGATGCCCAGTTCTTTTTCCAGCAGGGTGACGACGCGGGTGATGGCGGGCTGCGAGAGGCTGATGGCCTGTGCGGCCGCGCTCATGCTCCCGTAATGAGCGACGGCCATGATCGTTCTGAGCTGGCGCAGTTTCACCTGGCGTCTCCCTGTCGCCCATTTGTTAAACGCCATCCCGGCGCTCGGCAACTCGCGCCGCTCATCTTGATTAAGGACTTAATGAATGCTACGCGTCCCTTGACGGAGCATTCTGATGGCTAAACGCGCCAAGAACCCTGTAGAGCGGCGATCAGCACCACGATCGCCCGATACCGCCGTCTGGCATCCCGATCTCGGCACGACCCATGCGCC
>JAQGKN010000202.1 GCA_028290085.1 Hyphomicrobiales bacterium | reverse complement strand
GGTAGGGCAAGGCTTCCTGTTCGCCAAGGCCATCCCGGCGGCTGATGCAATGCACTACATCTGCGCCAGCAAAGCGACCTTCAACAAGGTCGCCTGAAACCGGGCGGACAGCGGCCGTGCCGGCGGGTGACTTGCCAAGCCGCAATCTGGCGCCGACACTCGCGCGCCGCGGCGGAAATACGGCGCCCGTTGCCCCGTTGACGCGCGACAAGTATTCAAAGGGAGAGACGACGTGAAGCTCGCATTGGCACGCCAAATCCTGGACGCGACACTCGCTGCCGCGCATGCTCGAAAATTCCAGCCGCTGGCGGTGGTGGTTCTGGATGCGCGAGGTGCCATACGTGCCGCGCTCTCGGAGGATGGCACGAGCACCAAACGTGTCGAGATCGCCCTTGGCAAAGCAAATGGCGCGGTTGCCATGGGTATCGGCTCGCGCGACATCGCCACGCGTCCCGCGCATTTCCTCGCAGGCGTGACACATGCGGTCGGTGGCATGCTTGTGCCGGTTCCCGGCGGCGTGCTGGTGCGCGACGCATCGGGTGAGATCATCGGCGCCGTGGGTGTTTCGGGCGACACGTCCGATAATGACGAGGCAGCCGCCATCGGCGGAATCACAGCGAGCGGGCTGGTCGCCGACGGCGGGTGACTTAACGCCCGCTGCCGAACGCGTACACGTCCATCCGGAGAATGCCGTAGGTGGCTGATGCGTGCCAATGTTCCACGTGGGGGGCTTCTCCTCCTGCACCGAGTGCCACGAAAAGCGGGAGCAGGTACTCCTCGCTCGGGTGGTTCTTGGTGGCGAAGGGGGCAAGGCGGCGGTAGGCCACGAGTTCGTCTGTCGCATCTCGCGAGAGGGCGGAGTCGAACCAGTCTGCGAAGGCTGTGACCCACGCGGGTTCCGGTGCCGAAATGCGATCGCGATAGGCGCCGAACGATGAGAGATCGTGGGTGAGGGAGCCTGATCCCACGATCAGCACGCCCTCTTCCCGCAAGTTTGTCAGCGCTCGCCCCATGGCGAGGTGATGGGCCGGACCGAGCCCGCTCTGAACGGAGAGCTGGACGACTGAAATGGCCGCCTGCGGATAGATGAGCTTCAAGGGCACCCAGGCGCCGTGGTCGAGACCACGGGCCGTGTCGATCCCGCAGGGTAGACCTGCGGCAGTCAGGAGAGCGCTGACGCGAGCTGCGAGCTCCGGCGAGCCCGGCGCCGGGTACGTCATTTCGTGAAGGGCTCGCGGGAAGCCGTAGAAGTCGTGGATCGTATCGTTCACGGCAACGGCGTTCACGCGCGGCTGGGCGGTCTCCCAGTGGGCTGAGATCACGAGCACCGCGCGCGGACGCTCCGGCAAACGTGCGGCGACCGTCTCCAGAAACATCTTCGCCGGAGCGTCGGTCAGGGGCAGGGTCGGCGCGCCGTGGCTGAGAAACATTGCCGGAAGCATGATGTTGTCCTTTGCGAAGAGTGAGCCGCGGGCGCGTTCAGGGCAGGTCGAACACGAGGACCTCGGTTTGCTCCCCTTGCGCCGCAATCGACACGGAGGGTTCGCCCGAGATCGCGAAACCATCGCCGGACTTTCCGGCAACGCCGTTGACGACGGCGCTTCCGGCGACGAGTTGCACCCATGCACGGCGACCGGGTTTCAGGGCAGCCTCAAGTGTAACGCCGGGATCGAGCAGCGATGCATAGATGTCCGCGTCCTGATTGATGAGGACAGAGCCGTCGCGTGCATCTTTCGAGGCGATCAAGCGCAGCATGTTGCGCTTCTCGGCGTCGGTGAAGGCCTTCTGGTGGTAGCGCGGCTTGATGTTCTCGCGGTCGGGCAACAGCCAGATCTGCAGGAAATGAACGGGCTCGGTTTTGGAATGGTTGAATTCGCTATGGCGAATGCCCGTTCCTGCCGACATCACCTGTACGTCGCCTGGTCGGATGACCGAGCCCGTGCCGATGCTGTCCTTATGTTCGAGCGCGCCTTCGATGACGTAGGAGAAGATCTCCATGTCGCGATGACCGTGCGTGCCGAAGCCCGCACCCGCTTCTACGCGGTCCTCGTTGATGACGCGCAGGGGGCCGAAGCCCATGTGCGCGGCATCGTGGTAATCGGCAAAGGAAAAGGTGTGAAAGCTGTCCAGCCAGCCGTGGTTCGCATGGCCGCGTGACTGGGCGGAACGAAGAATCGTGGACATTTTGATACTCCTCGTGCGGGCGAGCGCCGAAGCGCTCACCGGGGTTTTCTCTGTTAGATTTCACGACCGATCAAAGCGTCGATCGAGTAACGCCCGCCGCCACGGATTGCGTAGGAGAGTGCGACGATGGACCAGAACAGGGGATATTCGAAGCCACCGTCGGTCCAGAAGAACCCGATGGGAAGGTGAACCTGAAGGACAGCCACTGCCATCAGGCCGAACACCAGTGCGGCGACAGGCCGGGTGAGCAGGCCCGCGGCAAGCATCAGGCCGCCGAAGAACTCAACCAAACCGGCCACAAGTGCGAGCGACGCGGGAAGGCCGAGTTTGGTGGCGAAGAACTGGCCGGTCGCCTCGACGCCATAGCCACCAAACCAGCCGAAGAGCTTTTGCGAGCCGTGGGGCAGGAGCAGAAGACCGGCGGTTACACGCACCAGCGGCTCCGCAAACGGCGAAAGCGCGCTTGAAATCGAGGCAAAAAGAGGAACGACAGGCTTGGCGGCAGAATAGTTTGCGAGCGACATGACAAGACCTTTAGAGATACTCGGCCGGGGAGGAAGCTTGCTGGCCGGCTTGTGAGATCTGATTTAGCTCGCCGCTCAAATCGCTACAATCCATAGTCTCCGCACAAGACTGTTGCGGTGGTTGCAACAATATGGATCGCTGCTGGGAGCAACGATATGGATCGCCTGAATGCGCTAGAGGCTTTTGTTGCTGTGGCTGAGGCGCAATCCTTTTCCGAGGCCGCCCGGCGGCTGCGGACATCGAAATCGGCGGTGAGCCGGCAGGTGAGTGCGCTCGAAACGTAGCTCGGGGCGCGGCTGTTCCACCGGACCACGCGCTCGCTGACCTTGACTGAGGCGGGCGCCGGCTATTTCGAGCGCGCCACGCGTATTCTCGCTGATCTGGAGGAAGCTAATCTCGCCGTGAGCCAGTTGCAGCTGGCGCCGCGCGGGCGTCTCCGCGTCAATGCGCCCATGAGCTTCGGCTTCCTGCATCTCGCCTCGGCGCTGCCGGATTTTCTTGCGCGATATCCCGAGGTCGCCGTGGACATGACCATGAACGATCGTTTCGTGGATCTCGTCGACGAAGGATTCGATGTTGCCGTGCGCATTGGCGCGATGGACGATTCGAGTCTGATCGCGCGAAGGCTCGCGCCGATCCGCCGTGTGGTCTGTGCAAGCCCGGATTATTTCAAAGTGCACGGTGTCCCGCAGTCACCCGACGATCTGAAAGCGCATGAATGCCTCTGCAACAGCAATATCCCGTCGGGGCACGAATGGCGTTTCACGGCCGTTAACGGCAAGCCCTGGCCTGTCACGGTTCAGGGACGGTTGAGCGCCAACAATGGCGATGCCTTGCGCGTGGCCGCGCTGAAAGGGCTGGGGCTCACCAACCTTCCGACATTCATTGTCGGTGGTGACTTGCAGGCGGGAACGCTGACGACGGTGCTGGACTCGTTCATCCCGCAGGATCTGGCACTGAACGCGGTTTATCCACATGCGCGGCACCTGTCGCCAAAAGTCCGTGCCTTCGTGGACTTTCTAGCTGATCGCTTCGGGCCGCGACCCTATT
>JAQGKN010000197.1 GCA_028290085.1 Hyphomicrobiales bacterium | reverse complement strand
CGCGTCGAGATGATCAAAATAGTCTTCGAGTTCAGCGATATCTGCAGCGATGTGTTTTGAATTCAGAACGATCACAGCGTCCTTCCCCAAAAACGCATCCTGATCGTAGCTGAAGGCGAAGCCACGTGGGTCTGCCGAGAAGACGACGACCGGCAAGTCACCATTCAGCGCCTGATCGGCCTTGCCCGCTGTGATCCATTTTCTGGCGACGACGAAGCTGGGGCGCCAATCGGCACTTGTCCGCAGCGAGGGGGCATCGCGAAGCGCCGTCCAGTCATGGCTCTCCAGCGTCGGGTCTCCCTTGCCGACGAGACTGGGGGCCAGCATTTCGACCCATCCGGTGGACGCCTGCGTGACGAAGAGAACCGCCACGGTCATCGTCAGGCCTGCGGACCACGCGAGCCAGCCGCGCCGCGCGAACCAGCGTGGCCGCGCCTGCGCGATCCAGGCCCCCAGCAGCGGAAAGGCGAAAAACCAGCCAGGCATCGTCCAATGCGGCAGGCCGCGCTGCCCCCAGAGCGGCACAATGGTGAATGTCAGAATGGCGGGCAGGGCCAGCCAGAGCAGGAAACGGCGGGCATCGCTCGCTTGCGACTGCCTGAGAGCCCAGATCGCCGAGGCGGTCAGCGGCACAAACACCCAAGGGGTCAGGAAGAGCGCTTCGCCCGCGATCATGGCCACGACCTGACCCGGGTGCAGCTTGGCCACCGGCGCGCCGCGGCTGCCTTGAAACAGAAAGGAGACCCAATGATTGTCGGCGTTCCAGATCAGCACCGGCATCACGAGCGCCAGGGCAAGGAGGCTCGCGACATAGGGTGCGGGATGGCGCAGCCACTTGCGGTGCTCTGGCGAGAAACAGAGGAAGCAGAACACCCCGAGCGGAAAGAAAAGGCCGATGTACTTCGAGAGGCCGGCGAGCCCGATCCAGAAGCCAGCCAGCAGCCACGCGGACCACGCGGAGGGGGTATTGCCCTCACGCGGGAACAAGAGCCGCGTCAACACATCGGCCGCCGCGGCAAGGCAGAGCAACAGCGGCCCGTCCGGGATCACCCAGCTTCCGGCCGACATGAAGAAAAAGGCCGCCACATTCAGGCCGGCAAGCGCCCACACGCCCGCCTGCGCGCCAAACACGCGGCGCGTGGTGCGGTACAGGAGATATGAGGTCGCGGCAGCCATCGCGATGAATGGCAACCGCACCGCCGCGTTGTCGCCGAACAGCTGCATGGAGAAATAGGCGATACACTGATGCAGCGGCGGATGGTCGAACTAGGAGAGATCGAGCCGCCGGGAAATCGCCAGCGGATAGGCTTCGTCGTTTCCAAAGCCCGTAAGTGCCGACGCGGCCAGACGCAGGAGCGTGGAGGCGAGAATGATCAGGAGCGCCGCCTTGTCCTGCACCGCTGACAAAGGCCTGCGCTGGATCGTCTGATTGGCGTCCACGAATGATCCAGCTTGGAGGAACGAAGCGGATGAGTGTGCCCGCCAATTGTCTTTAGCTTGGCCGTCGTGAAATGCAAACGCCAGCGCCCAGACAAGCGCCGCCAGAGGTCTGCTGTCAAGCGATGCTTTCAGTCAAGCTGAAGGCTCGCAAGGTGACCTTGGCCGCCCGGGCAGCCAGCGCCCCACACGTGCCTGCGAGGGGGGCGAATGCGTGCAGTGTCCAGTGCTGCGCAGACCCCGCGATGGACAAAACCTGGGGCACCGTCTCGGGATCCAACGAGACTTCGAATGTCTGAAGCCCGGCTGTGACTCCGAGGCCGAGCGCTTTTACGACGGCCTCCTTGCGAGTCCAGCAGGCGTAGAATGCCTTGAGCTGCGCGGCGGGATCGATGCGCGCGAGGGCGGCGATCTCTCCAGATGCGAAATTCGCCTTGGCGACAGCCTCCCAGTCCGGGATGTCGCGGATCTGTTCGAGATCGACCCCGACGGGCGTCTCTTGCGCGACGGCAAGGAGGCCCCAGTCGCCCGAGTGGGAGAGATTGAACTGCGGCATGCCGGGGCCCCGCAGGAGGGGCTTGCCATGCTGCTCGACATCGAAGCGCAAGCTCGCAGGTTCAGCCTTCGTGTAGTGCCCCAGCACACGGCGCATCAGTCCATGCGCGGCGATGAACAGGTCGCGCTCCGCCGGTAGACGAAGCCGATCCGCCCGTGCCAGCTCGTCCGCATCGAGCATCGCCCTCAGCTCGTCGGGGCGCGTATCTGCCAGGGGCAACAGCCAGACATGCGCCTCGCCGGGTGGCAATGCCGGAGCATGGCTCGTCAATGCGACGGGTTCGAAGACGAGACTCACGAACTGTGCGCACCCGCTTCGTTGCCCCACAACTCCTTCAGGCGGCGATCGCGGCCGCAGCTCAGGCGGTAGAACTTATATTTCACCGGGTTCTTCTTGTAATAATCCTGATGATAATCTTCCGCCGGGTAGAAGGTGCTCGCAGGTACGATTTGCGTCACGACGGGCTGTTTGAAGCGCCCTTTGAGTTCCGCCTTGGACGCTTCTGCGAGTTGTTTCTCTTCGTCGTTGCCGTAGAAAATGGCCGCGCGATATTGCGACCCATGATCACAGAATTGCGCGTCGGCTGTCACCGGATCGACGTTGCGCCAGAACACATGCAACAGCTCTTTGTATGTCACGACGCTCGGATCGTAGACCACTTTCACCGACTCGGCATGGCCGGTGCTTCCAGCCGATACTTGCTCGTAGGTCGGATTGGCGACCGTGCCGCCCGTGTAGCCAGAGGTGGTGGAAAGAACGCCTTTCACCTTGTCCATGTCGGATTCGAGGCACCAGAAGCAGCCGCCCGCGAAAACCGCTGTCGCCTGCTTCGCTTGCGCCGAAGCTGGCGTCACGTGCAGGGGCAAAGCCAGCAGAAGGGCGAGGCTGAGTACGCCTAAGAGAATGCGTTTCATCGGAAAGCCTCCTTGCTGCGAACTGGATGATGCGCAGCTTTGTCGAGATACGCTCTTCAGCGCAAGACGGCGTGGGACAGAGTATTCATCATTTCGTGACGGCGGCTCAGCCCGGGCTCGGGCGCATTTCGCAGATGCGATCTGCGAAGCGCTCCGCCAGAACCGGCTGATGCAGGCTGCACAACACGCCCATGCGATGTTCGCGCGCAATGTCCCGCAACAGCGCCAGCACGCTTTCGGCTGCGGCCGGATCGAGGCTGGCCACAGGCTCGTCGGCCAGCATAAGGTGGCTGCGCTGCACGATGGCGCGGGCAATCGCCACACGTTGTTGTTGTCCGCCCGACAATTGGTCGGCGCGCTGAAAGGCGTAATCGAGCAGCCCGACGCGCTCCAGGGCCGCAAAAGCCGCACGGCAATCCGCCTCCGGAAAGCGCCCGGCGATCACGCGCCAAAGTGAGACATCTGCAAGCCGCCCCGTGAGCACGTTTTCAAGCGCGCTGCGGCGGCGCACGAGATTGAACTGCTGGAACACAAACCCGATCTCGTGACGCGCGACGCGCAACGCGCGCCCACTCAGCAGATGCATCGCATGGGAGCCGACGTAAATCTCGCCCGCGTCGGGATCTGCGAGGCGTGCGAGGCAGCGCAGCAACGTGGTTTTGCCGGTGCCGCTGGGGCCCAGCAGCGCCACGAATTCACCGGGCTCGACATCCACCGAAAAACGGTCGAGCACCCTCACACCGTCATAGCTCTTGCAGAGGTCGCGCACGCGCAGGCTCGCCGTCATGCCAGATGCCTCCGCACCATGGCGCTGACCTGATCGACGAAAGTCACCATGGCGAGCACGATGAGCAGGATTGCAAAGACACGCGGAAAATCGAGGAGATCGATGCTGCTCTTCAACTCTTGCCCGATGCCGCCTGCGCCCACGATGCCGAGCACGGTCGAGGCGCGCAGGTTGAACTCCCAGATGTAGAGCATGCTCGACGCCAGCGCGGGCAGAACGTCGGGCAGCAGCGCATGCGTGATGATCTTCAACCGGCCCGCGCCGCTCATGGTCGCCGCTTCCACCGGCCCGCGCTCGACGGTCTCGATACTCTCCGACCAGAGTTTCGCGACGGAGCCCGCGGAATGAAGCGCAATACCGAGAACGCCGGCAAAAGGCCCCAGCCCGACGGCTGCCACGAACAGCAGCGCGAAAACAAAGGAGTCGATGCCCCGCAGAATGTTCAGAAGTCCTCGCGCCGCAACGTGAAGCACTGCGTCGGGCGTCGTGTTGGCGGCTGCGAAAAGACAAAGCGGCACGGCGATCAGTGCGCCTATCGTCGTGCCCAGGCTAGCCATGGCGATGGTTTCGGCCGCGCGTTGCAACAGCGTGGAGAAGTCCTCGAAGTTGGGTGGCCATGCGCGCGCCGTCCACGCTGCAAGACGCGGCAGGCCCTTCCACAGGCGCCACAGATCGACATCGGCGAAGGCAATGCAAAACGCATAGAAGGCGCCCACCGCGAGCAGGATCGCAGTGAAACGCAAAGCGCCCATGCGCGTGGGCGAAACGGGAAGGGGATACTTTTGCGGAATCGAGCCGGTCCCTAGCGTTTGATGATACCGAGCGCCACGCCCGCATCTTCGATGAGCTTATAGGACGCGTGCGAGGCCGTGACCCAGCCGGTGTAATGCGCAGGCAGCAACGTCCTGGCACTCTCCTCGTCGATGGCGAGCGCGGTCGCGCGCACCTTTTCGGTGATCGCAGGGTCGAGGCCTGCGCGTACGACGAGCGCATCGTTGGGTAGCGGCTCCGAGGTCCAGACCACTTTCACGGCGTCTTTCCCGATCAATCCGCGCTCGATCATGCTGCGCAGATTGCGGTCGTAATCGGTGGCGAGATCGACCTGACCATTGGCGACGGCGATCTCGTTTGCGGGATGGGCCGCGCCCTCGCGGTATTTAAAGAACGTTTTTGGATCGATGGATTGCGTCTTCAACCAGTAGGTGGGGATCAGCCAGCCGGAGGTCGAGCCCCTGTCGGCGAAGGAAATGCTCATGCCCTTGGCGCCTTCTGGCCAGCTTGTCAGCGCGAGGTCCGGACTGCCAACGACGATTGCGTGGTAGGATGGCTGACCGTCGTATTTCACGGTGGCCACGGCCTGCGCGCCACCTTCCTGATGGGCGAGCACATATCCCCAGGGCCCCATCCAAGCGGCATCGGCCTGGCCGTTGGCGAGCGCGGTCGCGATGCCGGCCCAATCGGTAGTCACCACGAGTTCGTATTCGACGCCCAGCTTTTCGGCGAGATGGCGGAAGAACGGCTCATAGGCTTTGCGCGTGTCGCCCGGCGTTGCCTGAAACGGCCCCACCGCAAACCGCATCTTATCGCCCGCCTGCGCGCCGTGCGACATGAGACCCAGTAGTGCGAAGGCAAGCGCGACGACAATCCGAAACATGCAAAATCCTTTGAGGGTATTGGGCTGAAAAATACCTGAGCCCGGAACCGCCGCTACTTACAATCACCGACCTGTGCATTTTCTCGTGAACTAAGACGTGACAGGGAAGGGGCCTTCGGGTCCCATACGCCCCACACGACAGCGGAGATCAGCTTGCCACCCTGGACAGATCGTAAAGGACAGCTCGCGCCCTTCAAGCTCGTCGTCTTCGTCGCGCTGTTCCTGCCCGCGATTTGGGTGGCGTGGCAGGGCTGGCAAGGCGACCTCGCGCCCAAGCCGGTGAACGAGGCCATCCATCAGATCGGCTCGTGGACGGTGCGGCTGCTGCTGGTCTCCCTCGCGGTCACGCCGCTGCGTTCCATCGTGCGTTGGCCGAGGCTCGTCGACGTGCGCCGCATGCTGGGCGTCGGCGCCGTGGCTTATGCCGTATTGCATTTTTTCCTCTACATCGCCGATCAGGGCTGGGACCTCTGGCGCGTCGCCTCCGAGATCGTGCTGCGCTTCTACTTGACGATAGGCTTCGTCGCCCTGTTGGGGCTCGTCGCACTCGGTGTGACCTCAACCGACGGCATGGTTCGCCGCCTCGGCGCGCTCAGATGGAACAGGCTGCACCGCACGGTCTATCTGCTGACGGTGCTGAGCCTGGTACACAGCTTTCTGCAGGCCAAGGTCGATGTGACGGAGCCCGTGCTGATGACCGGCTTGTTTCTCGTGCTGATGGGCCATCGCGCCCTGCACAAGCGCGGCTACCGTGGCCTTCTGCCTCTGGCTGGGCTGGCGATCGCCTGCGGGGTTCTCACGGCATTGGTCGAGGCGGGCTGGTATGCCGCGCGCACGGGCGTCGACGCGTCGCGGGTGCTGGCCGCCAACCTCAGTATCGACATAGCGATACGTCCGTCGCTCTGGGTGCTTATGATCGCTCTGGCCCTCGTGCCTCTGCGGCTGATCGGCGAAAAGCGGGCGCCCGTGCGCGCCCAGCCGGTGGGCCGCACGAGCCGGGCGTAGAAATCAGGCGGCAAGGGCAGTCATCTTCTGCCCACGGCAGATGATGATGCGTCGCGCGAGGGCGTCGTCGTCGGTCTCGATGGTGAGTGTGAAGTAGCGCCGCCCATCATGTAGGAGAACCGTGACGTGATGGAGTCCGTCGAGAATATCGACGATGGCAAGCGGTCGGTCGCGACCGCCGAATTCCACGCAGGAGATTCCGAGCGAAGCGTCGTTCTCCAGCCATTCCCCCGCAAGGACAGAGGAAATCCTGATGTCCTGGGCACATTGGCGCCGCACGGATTCATGATCACCCCTGTTCCAGTCGGCGACCGCCTGGCGGATTCGCCTGTCGATATCGGTGTTCAAAATTCCAGCCATAACACCTCCGTAGGCGTCTTTTGAAACACCGGAGCCTTACCGAAATCTCGGCGCGATGCGGCGCATTTGATTAATGCCGGTAAAAATCATGTTTGGACGCTGTGGGGTTCTTTTTTGACCGATTTGGCGAAGCTCTGTGCTTCCCTTGTCGCGCTGAGCGGTCAAAATGCACCTACTGGAAAATGCGTTTCCTTTCTTGAGCCAAGGCCTGCCATGACCCAATCCATGCCGCCCATTCCCTCCGAACTACGCGCCCTCATGGCTGAGGTCGGCCCGAAGTGGCGCGAGAATGTCGCCGGCAATGTCAAAATGATCGTGGAGCAATTCTCCAAGGTGCTCAAGGACGCCCCGCGAGACGGGGTCGAGGTGACCGAGCACAGCTACGGTGCGCATCCGCGCCAGTGTTTCGAGCTGTTCAAGCCGGCTGGGGATGCTACGGGCAGGCCGGTGGTTATTTTCGTCCATGGCGGCGCCTTCGTGGAGGGGGACCGCAATCGCTCGGCGGAGGTCTATTCCAACGTCAGCGTCTATTTCGCCCGGCACGGGATCGTCGCCCTCAACATGGGCTATCGCCTCGCGCCCGACGCGGTCTATCCGGAAGCCACGACCGACGTCGCCAGCGTCGTGAAATGGACGAAGGAGCACGCGAACGAACTCGGCATCGACCCTGCGCGCCTGTTCCTGATGGGCCATTCGGCTGGCGGCTGCCACGTGGGCTGCTACGCCTACGACAAGCGGCTTCAACCCGAGGGCGGCCATGGGCTGGCCGGTCTCATCATCATCAGCGGACGCATGCGCGTCGACAATCTGCCCGAGAACCCGAACGCCCGGAAAGTCGAAGTCTATTTCGGCACCGACGCCGCGACGTTCGAAGACCGCTCGCCGGTGTCGCATGTCTCAGCGGACAGCCCGCCGACCTTTGTGGCCTGGGCCGAGTTCGAAAATCCGCTGATCGACCTCTATTGCTCGGAGCTGGTCTATCGTCTCGCCCTGGCAAAGCGTAAGGGGCCACCGCTGGTTTATCTCGCGGGCCACAACCACACCTCGGCCATTGCCCACATCAACACGGCGGATGACGTGCTTGGCGCGGCTTTGCTCGATTTCGTGCGCAAGACTGGCGGCTAGACCTGCCAGGCTGAGGATAAAAGAGCCTGAGTCCGGTATCGACATCAAGCACGAGGCTATTCGTGGCCTCGTTCGAACTATTCAGAAAGACTCATTACTTTGGGGACGGAAAACCGATTTTCTCAGGACAGGAGATCGAAGCGGAAAGCCTGCGAAAAAACTGATCTGACCGCAAGCCTGCCCAATGGTTGAGCTTGCGTTGGATCGTTTCCCGCCGTTAAGATTTCCGAACGAAAAACGTTTCGATCCAAGCCCGATTGTGCAGGATGATCCCGGCAGGGAAGTGCAGGAAGATCATGATGTCAAAGGAAATTTCGTCTGCCGCCGTAGTCAGCGAACAGTCTTTGCTGCCGTTGACGCAAGCGCTTGTCGGCGCTCTCGAGATTGCTCTCGACGAGGTGGCCGCGTTGCGCAATCACGAGGCCGGCCCTTGGGCTGACGCGCTGGAGGCGATGATACTTCAGAGCGCCGCTGGCTTGGCCGGCACCGGTGCGAACGCGGATTCGATTCAGGTCGCACATTCTGCGCTGCGCGCGTGCTTTCGCACCATGCGCGCGCAGCTGCATTGAACGAGCGGTCTTAGCGGGTCGAGGGCTTGGCGCCGATCAGCTTTTCGACGATTGCGACGACGGCCGCGATTGCGAGGACATAAAGGCCCATCTCAACAGTCTTGAT
>JAQGKN010000190.1 GCA_028290085.1 Hyphomicrobiales bacterium | reverse complement strand
ACGAATGTCACTAAGACTCGTGGCATCAAATGTGGCGGATAACGAGGGGCCTGTATGGCGTCGGCTGAAACAGGGCAGGGGAAACGGCCAGCCGCCTATCAAGGCGAGCGACGCTTTCTGGCGCGCTTCGGCCCGATTGTCGTGACGCTTGCTATCGCCTGCGGCCTCACGACAGTTCTGATCTTTGCTGATTTCACGCCGATATCGCCGACCACCAGCGTTGTGCTGACTCTTTTTCTGGCCAACGCGATCATCATCCTCGTCTTGTTCGGGCTGCTGATCGTCGAAGTCTGGCGCCTCGTGCGCGCCTATCGTGCCGGCGCTGCCGGGGCTGGCCTGCATGTGCGCATCGTCGGCCTGTTCTCAGGCATCGCGGCGGCGCCCGCCATCATCATCGCCGTCGTCGGCTCAATCACGCTGGAACGCAGCCTCAACCCGGCCTTCATGCAGGACGTGCGCGGCTTCGTTCTCAACACGGCTGAAGCCGCGCGGCTTTTTCGGGAGTCGCAATGCAGATCGCTGTTGCAGGAGTCCCGCCTGCTGGCGAGTGATCTCGACCGGCTGCGAACGATCTACGAAAGCGACCGCGACAAATTCCGCGAGTTCTTCACCGGCCGCTCGAAAATTCTGGGCTTCACGACGGCCGTCCTGATGTCCCGCGACGGCACCGTGCTGGAACGCGCTGAGACGGGCGCCGAGGGCCGGGTGGTCACGCCTGAGCCGACCGATTTCGACGACGCGAAGAAAAACGAGCCGCTCTGCCTGATCCTCGACGAGGGCCGCACCTTCGTGGCGCTACGCGACCTCGTTTCGCTGGATAACACCTATCTCTATGCGGCGAGGCCCATCGACCCCTTCGCCGTCGACTTTCCGGCACAGGCGGCGGGCCTGATCGCGCTTTACGAGGCTTTCGACGCGCATCGTCGCAATATCCAGATCGCCTTTGCCACCATGTATGTCCTGCTGGCGCTGGTGATGCTGCTGTCGGCCACCTGGCTCGGCCTGTCCTTCGCCAATCGGCTGGTCATGCCCATCCGCCGGCTGATAGCAGCAACCGATCAGGTCTCGTCCGGCAATCTCTATGTGCAGGTGCCCGTGCATAAGTCCGAAGGCGATCTCGCCCATCTCGGCGAGACCTTCAACAAGATGACGAGCGAATTGCGGCTCCAGCAAAACCGGCTGATCGCAGCCAGCAATCTGATCGATGAGCGCCGCCTCTTCACCGAGGCTGTGTTGTCGGGCGTGCCCGCAGCCGTCATCGGGATCGACAAGGGCGGTCTCGTGACCGTCCTCAATCCGTCCGCCCTAAAGCTCCTCGAAGGGGCGCGTGCAGACGCTGAGGCCGCGCCCGGTCGCCCCATCGAAGAGGTGATCCCCGAACTCGGGCCGATCATTTCCGAAGCGCGTGAAAAGCATCAGCGACTCTATCAGGGCCAGACGACGATGGTGCGTAACGGCCGTGAGCGCATCTTCAATGTGCGTGTCAGCACGGAACCTTCGTCCCATGTCGAGCAGTCCTATGTCGTGACACTCGATGACATCACAGACCTCGTGAGCGCGCAGCGCACGTCCGCGTGGGCGGATGTTGCGCGACGCATCGCGCACGAGATCAAGAACCCGCTGACCCCGATCCAGCTTTCGGCCGAGCGCCTCAAGCGCAAATACGGCAAGCTCATCACGGTCGACCGCGACATCTTCGATCAGTGCACGGATACCATCGTGCGGCAGGTCGACGACATCAAACGCATGGTCGACGAATTCTCGTCCTTCGCGCGCACGCCCAAGCCGCGCCTGGAAGAGGAAGATGTGACGGTGACCGTGAAGCAGGTGCTCTTCCTGATGAAGGTCGGGCATCCCGAGGTGGAGTTCGTGGAAGACATTCCCGACGAGCCGCTACGCGCGAAATTCGACCGCAGGCTGGTTTCGCAGGCGCTCACCAACATCATCAAGAATGCGACCGAGGGCCTCGCGGCGCGTGATCCCGCAACGAACGCGCCCGGCCGCATCAAGGTGCGTGTGTTCGAGCATCCCGCAGGCATGCTGTCGATCGAGATCAGCGACAATGGCATCGGCTTCCCGACAGAGAATCGCCAACGTCTTCTGGAGCCCTATATGACGACGCGCGCGGAGGGCACGGGCCTCGGCCTGCCGATCGTCGCCAAGATCCTCGAGGATCATGGCGGCGGCATCGAACTGCTCGATGCGGAAGACGGCCGCGGCGCCCGCGTTCGACTCTATTTTCCCTTGATTCAACAGGATGATGCAGGTGCCGTTTCGGCATCCGGTGCATCAGCCCCCATCGAGAAGGCGTGACGATCCATGGTCAGCGATATTCTCATCGTCGACGACGAAGCGGACATCCGGGAAGGCGTTTCCGGCATTCTCTCGGACGTGGGACATTCCACTCGTACGGCCCGCAATTCGGACGAGGCGCTTGCCGCCATCGAGGCGCGGCGTCCGCATCTCGTCTTCCTGGACATCTGGCTGCAGGGATCGCGGCTCGACGGCCTCCAAATCCTGCAGATCATCAAGGAGCAGCATCCTTCGCTGCCGGTCGTGATGATCTCGGGCCACGGCAACGTCGAGACGGCCGTTTCGGCAATCAAACTCGGCGCCTACGACTTCATCGAGAAGCCGTTCAAGGCCGACCGGATTGTGATCGTCTCTGACCGTGCGCTTGAAGCTTCCCGTCTCATGCGGGAGTTGACGGACCTCAAGACGCGCTCGGGCGCGACCAATCGGATGGTCGGCAAATCCAGCACGATCAACCAGCTGCGCGGTGTGATCGAGCGCGTGGCGCCGGCCAATTCGCGCATTCTCATCACCGGTGCGCCGGGTGCCGGCAAGGAGCTCGTGGCGCGCGCCATTCACGACGCCTCGAACCGTGCGGGCGGGCCTTTCGTCGTCATCAATGCAGCCACGATCACACCGGACTCGATGGAGACCGAGCTGTTTGGCACCGAAGGCGGTGAAGGACGTCTGCGCAAGGTCGGCGCGCTCGAGGAGGCGCACGGCGGAACGCTCTACATGGACGAAGTGTCCGACATGCCCAAGGAGACGCAGGGCAAGATCCTGCGCGTGCTGGTCGATCAGAACTTCCAGCGTGTCGGCGGCGCGACGCGCGTGCACGTGGACGTGCGCATCATCTCCTCCGCCAGCCGTGATCTGGCTGCCGCCATTGCAGAAGGCACGTTCCGCGAAGACCTGTTCCATCGCCTTTCGGTCGTGCCGATCCGCGTTCCCTCACTGTCCGAGCGGCGCGAAGACATCCCGGAACTCGTCAGCTATTTCATGGAGCAAGTTTCCCAGACGACAGGCATGCCACGCCGCAAGGTTGGCGACGACGCCATGGCCGTGCTTCAGTCGCATGACTGGCCAGGCAACATCCGCCAGCTTCGCAACAATGTGGAGCGGCTGATGATCCTGACCGCAGCCGATCCCGAGACCGAGATCACGGCAGAAATGCTGCCTTCCGAGATTGGAGCGCTGGTGCCCACGACCCCAAATGGGACGGGTGGCGAGAAACTGATGAGCCTGCCGCTGCGCGACGCCCGCGAAGTGTTCGAGCGGGAATATCTGGTGGCGCAAATCAGCCGCTTTGGCGGAAACATCTCGCGTACGGCCGAGTTTATCGGGATGGAAAGGTCAGCGCTTCATCGAAAACTCAAGTCTCTCTCGATCGACTGATTGAGAGATCCACAGTCCGAAAGCCTTATATTGCGCAGCCATCTTTACCTTGCGGGGCTTTAATGCGATCCGCTAGGCTCAGTCGGGCGTATGTTCGCTACTTCGTGCGATTGACGACACAATCCGGAAAGTCAGCCCGGGCCTTCGGCCGGGACTGACGGAAAGAGAAAAAAATGGCTGCCGAACGCACCCAGAACTTGCAGGACACGTTCCTGAACTTCGTACGCAAAAACAAGGTGCCGCTCACCATCTTCCTGGTGAACGGTGTGAAGCTTCAAGGCGTTGTCACCTGGTTCGACAATTTTTGCGTCCTCCTGCGCCGCGACGGGCATTCGCAGCTCGTCTACAAGCACGCGATCTCGACCATCATGCCCGGTCATCCCATCCAGATGTTCGAGCAAGACGATTCAGTTGAGAAGTGAGGCGAGCAGGGGCGGCGCTGAAGCGAGGTCCCTGTGAGCGCTGCTGATATCGGCAAACCAATCACCGAGCCGGAAAAAGCCCTCGCCGAAGCGACACATGCGCTTGTGGTGGGGCCCTATCTCAGCGATCGCGCGTCCGCTCGCCTGGACGTGGGCGGATCCATGCGCGCGCCAGAAGCGCGGCTGGACGAGGCTGAAGGCCTCGCCCGTGCCATCGACCTCGATGTCGTCGCACATGAACTGGTGATGCTGACCCAGATCCGCCCCGCGACCTACCTCGGCAAGGGCAAGGTCGAGGAGATCGCTGAAAAGGTGAGGGAACAGGACGTCCATCTCGTCATGATGGACTGCGCGCTCTCGCCGGTGCAGCAGCGCAATCTCGAAAAGGAATTCGGCACCACGGTTATCGACCGCACGGGCCTGATTCTGGAAATTTTCGGCCGCCGCGCGCGTACACGCGAAGGCGCGCTGCAGGTCGAACTTGCGCATCTGAACTATCAGAAATCGCGTCTCGTTCGGTCATGGACCCATCTGGAACGCCAGCGCGGCGGCTTCGGCTTCCTTGGTGGCCCTGGTGAAACCCAGATCGAGACCGACCGTCGCCTGATCCAGGAGCGCATGACCAAGATCGAGCGCGATCTGGAAACGGTGAAGAAGACGCGCGGCCTGCATCGCAAGAGCCGTCAGGCGGTGCCGTATCCCGTCGTCGCGCTCGTCGGCTACACCAATGCGGGCAAGTCCACGCTGTTCAACCGGCTGACGCGCTCTGAAGTGCTGGCCGAGGACATGCTGTTTGCGACGCTGGATCCGACATTACGCGGCTTGCGCCTGCCTCATGGTGCACGCGTCATGTTGTCGGACACTGTGGGCTTCATTTCCGACCTGCCGACGACGCTGGTCTCCGCGTTCCGCGCGACGCTTGAAGAGGTCATCTCGGCCGATATCGTGCTCCATGTGCGCGACATAGCGCATGAGGATACGAAAGCGCAGAGCGCCGATGTCGAAGCCATCCTCGCCGATCTCGGCATTGAGGCGGAGAATCGCGACCGCATCGTCGAGGTCTGGAACAAGCTGGACCTTCTCGACGAAGCAGGGCGCGACGCTCTGATCGATGCCGTGGCGCACCGCAGCCCGGAGGAACGCCCCTTTGTCGTCTCCGCGCTGACGGGGCAGGGCACGGACGAGCTGCTGCTGGGTATCGAAGAAAAGCTGGCGCGCGGACGCTCGCGGTTCCGTGTCCCTGTGGGCGCGACTGATGGTCAGGGGCTGCACTGGCTCTACGAAAACGGAGAGGTTCTCTCGCGCGAAGCCGAAGCAGATGGCTCGCTCGATCTCGTCGTCCGTATCGCGCCCGAAAAGATCGAGCGGCTG
>JAQGKN010000153.1 GCA_028290085.1 Hyphomicrobiales bacterium | reverse complement strand
ACCCCTCATCCGGCCGTTCCACGGCCACCTTCTCCCTCTGGGAGAAGGATCGCGCGGGGCTTGCGCGGGTGAGTTCGCCCTTACACCCCCTAAAACTTGCCCGGCGCAGCCTTGCGTTCTGGCGGGTCGGCCATGATGCCCAGCGCCTTCATGTAAAGCCCGCTCGCGTAATAGGACGTCGAATTGTAGGTGATCTCGACGATCTCCTGCGCGTTGAAATGTTTTGCCAGCTCGCCAAATGTCGCGTCAGACACGGCGCCTTTCTGCAACGTCATCTCGTCGACATAAGCGAGCACTGCCAGTTGCGCGGCTTCGAACAGATCGCTGTGCGGCCGCCAATCCTTCAGCGCTTCGAATTGCGCCTCCGTGATTCCCGAGTGCAAGGCCAGCGGATGGTGGTGATGCAGCTCGTAGGCGCAATCGACGTTCAACGCGGTGCGGCAGATCGCGAGTTCGCGATACATGCGCGGCACGTCGCACTCGTTGCGCAGCGCGTAGGTGAAGGGACGCTTCGCCCGCGACAGCTTCGGCGCGTGACCATTGGTGCGGTGCAGGTTCAGAATATGACCACCGCGCTTGCGGGTATCCTCGAACAGCTGAGCCACGATCGGATCCAGCGGCTTGGGCAGCGGCGGAAGGCGCGATACCTTGGTATGCAGATCGTCACTGTCGTCCCCGCCCGATTGATCCTGAATATCCATTTACATCCTCCCTCGGAACGCCTGTAACGGCGTCTTCACGGGAACAAGTTTGGACGCTCGCCCATTGCGACGCAAGGCCGCTGGCGCGCGACGCCGCTGGCGCGAAGGCGTTGCGAGCCCTAAGTTAAGCGTAGCGACGCGGCCAGATCGATCAGGAGGGTGTCCGTGACGACCAAAAGTCTTGTCCAATGCCTGGAATGGGCACGCGGCAGAACCGACCCGGAGGGAGACCTCGCGGATGCCGTTGTCGGCATGCGCCGCTTCGAGCGTGCGGCGGGGCTGCCTTATGGAAGCGCTCAGCATGAAACCATGCTCGGCGAAACCAACGCGGCGGAAGATCTCGCCGACTGGACGCAAACCTGGACTTCCACCTGGCTCGCGACCGGCGCCGACCCGGCCGAAGTTTTGGGGGAGTTGCACTGGGTTGAGACGCTGTTCAGACGCATGCAGCGCCTGCCCTATGGCTCACCACAACATCTCAACGCTCTGCGCTATGCCGAAGCGCATCGCGCTGCGCTGTTCGACAAGCTCGGCCTCGCGCCGATGACGCGCGAAGGCATGAACTGAAAGCCTGCGCGTTGAGAACGCGCAGGCTCAGGTAGCTCAAGCAGCCTTGCGCTGCGACTTTTCCAGATGCGCGACGACGTCCTCGATGTGCATCACGTCGGCGTATTTGTGGTGCAGGTCGAACAAATTGACCTTGTGGCTCAGCATCGAGCGATCATAGGTGCATTCCTCGACGACCACGTTGTGGAAGCCGTATGAATAGGCATCGACCGTGGATGCGCGCACGCAACCCGAGGTGCTCTCACCGCAAATGATGAGGCTCTCGACGCCCAGACGGCGCAGATGCGCGATGAGCGGCGTACCGAAGAAGCCAGACGCGCGCTCCTTGTAGATCACCAGTTCGCCGGGCTCGGGCGCGAGCTCATGGAAGATCCCGTATTGATCCTCGGTCTCTTCCTTCATGCGGCGATTGGTGGACTTCACGCCCCCCGTATCGGCATGGCGCGTGGTGTAGATCACCGGCACGCCAGCGGCGCGGGCAGCGGCGAAGAGTCGCTGCGTCGGCTCGATGGCCTTCCAGGCATTCTCACCACAGGAGCCGGAATGCAGGCGGTTCACTTCGATGACCGGCTTGTTCCCGCCTTGATAGGCCTTGTTGTAAAGATCGATGGCGATGATCGCGGGCTTTGGCCCCACGAAGATGTCGCGCTCGTACGGCTTGTAGATCTCGAGAATTTCGGGATCGACGATGTCTTTCCAGCAATGATCTTCGAAGTCGCGCTTCATGGTGTCTCCTCGGGGAAAGGTGGTCTTGGCCACCGGGTGATCGGGCGAAGCCGCGCGGGCGCGAGCTCAGCAGGCAGTGCGAGCGAAAAGTGAAGGCCGCATCTTTTGCTTTGCCCCCAGCTTTGTAAAGCCGGGATGGGCAGCACGCTTCGCCAAAGAATAGGCGCCCTGCCCAACGCATTGGCAAAGCGCTCCTGCCGCTCGCGAATACGTCGCAAGCGGCAGGTCCGGCCGCTCTTACGGCTTGTAATAATACTTCAGGAAATCATCCATCTGCGGCTTGGTGAGCGGAGCGCTGA
The DNA here is from genome assembly GCA_028290085.1 of Hyphomicrobiales bacterium. Classification (GTDB taxonomy): domain Bacteria; phylum Pseudomonadota; class Alphaproteobacteria; order Rhizobiales; family Beijerinckiaceae; genus Terripilifer. Next base: position 1,290 of record JAQGKN010000153.1, on the reverse strand, counting down.
TGAACTTCATCGCCTGCGCGTCGGCCATGGCTTCATCGAGGCCCGACACGCGATCGAGCTGCAAATTTTTGCGCGGGAAGAATTCGTCACGCATGGATGTCGCGAGATCGACGGGAACGCCGGTCCACTTGGACCAGATCTCGATGGCCTTGGGATCGGAGTACATAAAGTCCAGCGTTTCCTTGTAGGCATCGCGGAAGCGCTTCAGCGCATCCGGATTCTGCTCGATGAACGTCAGATTCGAGACGTTCATGCGCACCGTCTGGTTCTTGAAGGCCGGCACGTCGCTCATGCGGATGAGCATGCGGATCTTGCCCTCGCGCATGTCTTTCACGCCGAAGGGTGCCGAGGACCAGCCGATGTCGACTTGTCCAGACATGGTCTGCGCGAAGGAGGCCGCCGGGCCGCCCACCGCAGTCGGCTTCATGGCGACGTCGTAGTACTTGATGAAGGTGTTGACCGCCAGATTGGTCGAGGAACCGCCCGTCGAATAGGAGATCGTCTTGCCTGCGGCATCCTTCACCGACTTGATCGGCGAATCCGCGCGCACATACCAGAACAGGTCGTCAGCGCCCGTCGTCGAATTCGAAATCGGGCGCAGCGGCGCCCCCTTCGAGAAGGCAGACAGCGCGCCGGACGTGCCGACAGCCACACCGATGTTGGCGCTGTTCGAGATCACCGCCTGCTGCGTCTCGCCGCTGCCCTGCGTGTAGAGAATATCGAGCACGATGCCATGCTTCTTGAAGATCCCGGCCTGCTGGCCGACTTCGGCTGGCGACGTGTCCCAATTCCCGCGCTGCCCCACAGCGATCTTGATCGTGTCCTCGGCACGCGCAGCCAGCGTGCCTGCGCCCAGAGCACCGGCGAACACGGACGCGGCCCATGCGGCGGCAAGGGTTCTTGCAAACTTCATCGTGTTCCTCCCATGGCCGCTGCAAATTGTGGAGCTAACGCTCCGACGGCCTTGGGACAAACTTAGCACGATCCCGTCGCGCCCGGAACACCCCGGCGCAACCGCTCAGAAGTGACTGTAGGAAAGGTGGGAGAAGTCTTTGATCTGCCCCGCCTCGTCAATCAGCTGCGGCGCCCCCGCTTCCGCCGCGACAACGCCAACGCGAGTCACTGCGACGCCCGCGGTTCGCGCGGCGGCTTCGAACGCCGCCGCCTGCTCCGGACCGACGCTGGCCAGGATTTCATAATCGTCGCCGCCCGTGAGCGCCTGCGCGAGGCGGGTGGGTTCGCGCGCAACGACCGCACGGGCTGCGTCCGACAAGGGGATGCGCGCGAGTT
>JAQGKN010000135.1 GCA_028290085.1 Hyphomicrobiales bacterium | reverse complement strand
AACCGCGCAGGCACGCATGCCTTGACGCGTGGAACATCCCACCCTAAATTGTTCGTAATACGATCTTTTGTTCGCTATACGAACACTCTTCAGGAGAGAGCGTCATGACGGAAGCCTATCTCTGCGGCGGCGTGCGCACCCCGGTCGGACGTTACGGCGGCTCGCTGTCCTCTGTCCGCCCCGACGATCTTCTCGCCCATGCCATTCGCGAATTGCTGGTCCGCTATCCCAATGCTCCCGCCGACAAGATCGACGAGGTCTATGCGGGCTGCGCCAATCAGGCGGGTGAGGACAACCGCAACGTCGCGCGCATGTCGCTGCTGCTGGCGGGCTTGCCGGTCGAAATTCCGGGCTCGACGATCAACCGTCTCTGCGGCTCCGGCATGGATGCCGTTGGAATTGCCGCGCGCTCGGTGCGTTCGGGTGAGAACGAACTCGTCATCGCGGGCGGCGTCGAGTCCATGTCGCGCGCGCCCTTCGTCATGAACAAGGCGACCGAGGCTTTCTCGCGCAAAGCCGAGATCCACGACACGACCATCGGCTGGCGCTTTATAAACCCGCTGATGAAGGCGCAATATGGCGTCGATTCCATGCCCGAGACGGCGGAAAACCTCGCCGAGGAGCGCCAGATTTCGCGCGCCGATCAGGACGCTTTCGCCTTCCGCAGCCAGCAGCGGGCTGCGCGCGCCGTCGGCAATGGTCGTTTTGCACGTGAAATCGCGGCCTATGAGATCAAGGACCGCAAGGGCAACGTCACGCGCGTCGAACGCGACGAGCATCCGCGGGAAACCACTATCGAGAAACTGGCTTCGCTCGGCACGCCATTCCGCAAGGGCGGCAGCGTGACGGCGGGCAATGCGTCGGGCGTCAACGACGGCGCTGCCGCGCTCATCATCGCCTCGGCCGTAGCCGTCGAGAAGTACGGACTGACCCCCATCGCCAAGATCAACGGGCTCGCCACCGCCGGCTGCCCGCCACGCATCATGGGCTGGGGCCCCGTGCCGGCAAGCCAGAAGCTGATGGAGCGGCTCGGCCTGCGCATCAGCGACTTCGACGTGGTGGAGCTCAACGAAGCCTTTGCCGCGCAGGCGCTCGCCTGCATGCGGGAACTCGGCCTGCCCGACGACGCCGAGCATGTGAACCCCAACGGTGGCGCCATCGCACTCGGCCACCCCCTTGGAATGTCGGGCGCGCGTATCACGCTGACCGCAGCCCTCGAGATGAACGACCGCAAGGCCAAGCGGGCGCTCGCGTCGATGTGCATCGGTGTGGGCCAGGGCATCGCGATCGCGCTCGAGGCTGTGCGGTAGGACAAGGCACAGATCTCGTTGCCGCCTTTGCGAGGAGAGCGAAGCAATTCAGAGCGCTCTTGCGGCTCTTGGATTGCCGCGTCGCTTTGCTCCAATGGCGGCGACCGGCTTGCCCCGCCCATCTGAAAGGGACAGGATCGGTGGGGCGCCCATTTGCGGAGACTGCCTGTTGAAAATCGCCCTGATCCAGATGAATTCGATCAGCGACAAAAGTGCCAACCTTCTTGAAGCGCGCCGACTCGTTGGCGAGGTCGTTGCGGCTGAGCGGCCCGACTGGATATGCCTGCCCGAAGTGTTCGATTTCATGGGCGGCACGCGGGCTGAAAAGCTCACTGCCGCCGAGGTGTTTCCGCAGGGCGAGGCCTATGGCCTGATGCGCGATCTCGCGCGCGAGCATGGCGTGTACATTCATGCGGGTTCGATGCTGGAGCGCATTCCCGGCGAGGACCGGCTTGGCAATACGACCGTCGCGTTCGACCGCTCAGGCGCTGAAGTCGCGCGCTATCGCAAGATCCACATGTTCGACGTGACCACGCCCGACGGGCAGGATTACCGCGAGAGCGCGACGATGAAGCCGGGCGAGGACGTCGTCACCTACGACTGTGAGGGCATCACCATCGGCTGCGCGATCTGCTACGACCTGCGCTTCCCCGCGATCTTCCAGGCTCTCGTCGCGCGCGGCGCGCAGATCATCGCTTTGCCCTCAGCCTTCACGATGCAGACCGGCAAGGACCATTGGGAAGTGCTCTGCCGCGCGCGCGCCATCGAAACGCAGACCTATTTCGCAGCGTCCGCGCAGACCGGCCAGTTCCAGCAGGCAGGCGAGACGCGCGCTACCTATGGCCATTCGATGATTGTCGATCCATGGGGTCTCGTCATCGCCCGCGCGTCAGACGGTCCGGGCTTTACGAGCGCGCATGTCGATCTGGCGCGGATCGCCAGATTGCGCGCGCAGATCCCTGTGGCGCGGCAGAAGGTGGCGCTTACTTGAGCAACTCCTTCAGCCGCAGCAGGGCGATCTTTTCGATCTCGGCCAGCGCGGTCGCGAACTCCTGATCTTTGTCGTGATGCAGGCGGGTCTCGAAGGCTGCGAGAATTTCGGCCTTGGTGCGACCCTTGACTGCGAAGATGAAGGGAAAGCCGAACCGCGCCTTGTAAGCGTCGTTCAATTCCATGAAGCGTGCGCGCTCCGCGTCGGTCAGCATGTCCAGGCCGGCTGAGGATTGCTCGCGCGCCGAATCCTCCGTCAAATGGCCGGCTGCGTGGAGTTTCCCAGCGAGATCGGGGTGGGCGACGATGAGCGCGCGCAGCTTTTCGCGGGGGGCCTCGCGCATGATCGCGACCATGGCTGCGTGCAGCCCCTCGGCCGTATCCGTCTGGTGTGTCAGCCCCCGGTCGAAGACACCTTCGGCCACCCAGGGCGAATGTTCGAAGATGCCGCCGAAGCGGGCGACGAAATCTGTGCGGGACAAGGTTCTGACGATCACGGAACATCCCCTCGCGTGCGGATTGCACCACCGTGGCTTGCGAGCTAAGCCTTGAGGGCTGGGCACGCTTTGCGGCGTTCCCCCCGTCTCGTTGCCAAGACGCCGGGACGCGGCCTAGCATGACGCAGTTTGCAAGGAGGGGCCATGGCCAATTCGAGTGGAGGCGGGCGCCTCACGACGCATGTTCTCGACACGGCCTCGGGCTTGCCTGCGGCAGGCGTCTCCATTTCGCTGGCCGCCATCGGTGCCGATGGGCAGTCGCGCCTGATTTCGCAAGCCGTCACCAATGCGGACGGGCGCTGCGATGCGCCGCTGCTTTCGGGCGCGGCCATGCACGCCGGGATTTACGAACTCGTCTTCGAGACCGGCAGCTATTTCCGGGGGCGTGGTACGGCGCTTGCTGAGCCCGCGTTTCTGGACCGCATTCCGATCCGCTTCGGCATCGGGGACGCGAGCGCGCATTACCATGTGCCGTTGCTCGTTTCGCCCTATTCCTATTCGACCTACAGGGGAAGCTAGTGACTCTTGCCATTCTCGCCAGCGAATGGGCGAATTTTCTTATCCGCTGGGTTCACGTGATCGCGGGCATCGCCTGGATCGGCTCGTCCTTCTATTTCGTGCATCTCGATCTCAGCCTGCGCAAGCACGAGGGATTGGGCGCGGGCATCGGCGGCGAGGCCTGGCAGGTCCACGGCGGCGGCTTCTACAACATGGTCAAATATGTTGTTGCCCCGCCGCATCTGCCCAAGGAACTCACCTGGTTCAAATGGGAGGCCTATGCCACCTGGCTGTCGGGCTTCGCGATGTTCATCGCGCTCTATTACACCCACGCCGAGCTCTATCTGATCGACCGCACCGTTCTGGACATTGCGCCCGCGACCGCGATTGCAATCAGCGTCGCGGGCCTGATACTCGGCTGGGTCGTCTACGACCAGATGTGCCGCTCGCCGCTGGGGCGCAGCGATGCGCTGCTCGGCGCTGTCGGCTTCGTGCTGTTGGTCGCCTGCGCCTACGGCTTCACCAAAGTGTTCAGCGGACGCGGCAGCTATGTGCAGATCGGAGCCATGATAGGCACGATCATGGTGGCGAGCGTCGCCCACACGATCATCCCCAACCAGCGCAAGATCGTGGTGTCGCTGCTGGCGGGCGAGACGCCCGATCCCGCGCTGGGGGCCGCGGGCAAGCAGCGCTCGGTGCATAATAATTACCTGACGCTGCCCGTCGTGTTCCTGATGATCTCGAACCATTATCCGCTGGCTTTCGCGAGCCGCTGGAACTGGCTCATCATTGCGCTCGTCGTGGTGATCGGCGTGAGCGTGCGGCATTTCTACAATTCCCGCCACGCGCACAAACCCTCGCCCTGGTGGACGTGGGCTGTAGCGACCGCCGCCATGCTGGCGATCATCGCGCTGTCGGCTCAGGGCCCGGCCGACGTGCGGGGTGCTGTCACTGGCGCCGTGCCCGCCGTGCAAAAAGTCGCGTTCTCCGACGTGCAGGACATCGTGATCTCGCGTTGCTCCATGTGCCACGCGGAAGAGCCCGTCTGGGACGGCGTGGGTGTGGCGCCCAAGGGCGTGATGCTCGATACGCCCGCGCGAATCCAGTTGCACGCCGACGCGATCTATCTGCAGGCCGTGGCGACCCACGCCATGCCTCCGGGCGGCAACCTGACCGAGATCAGCGACGATGATCGCCGCGTCATTGCTGCCTGGGTCGAAAATGGGGCGCCGGGCCCTTGAGCCCTTCGAGCCCCGGTCCGATCGCGGTCCTCGGCGAGGCCCTGATCGACTTCGTGGCAGATGGACGCGACGCGCGCCTCTATCACGCGCTGGCCGGAGGCTCCGGCTTCAACACGTCCCTCGGACTGGCTCGACTCGATGTGCCCACGGCCTTTTGCTGTGTGCTTTCGTCCGACATTCAAGGAAGGCGGCTTGCGCGCGATCTTGCATGTGAGGGCATCGACACCTCTTGCATCCTGACGAGCCAGCTCCCCTGCCCCGTCGTTCTCGCGCAGCCGGGGAACGCCGGCGGGCCGCCCAGCTATTCGCTCTACCTCAACGGCACGGCGCTGGACGAAGCGCCCGGCGCATGGGCGCTGCCGCCCGATACGATCCATGTTCACGCGACCTCCTTCGCATCGACCACGGGCTCGGGCGGCGGGGCGGCGCTGGCCACCATGGCGTCGGCGCGTGGCCACGCCTCGACCAGCTTCGATCCCAATATTCGCCTGGCGGTCCTGCCCGACAGAGCGCGTACGCGAAGCCTGATCGCCGAGCGCATCGCGCTGAGCGACATCGTCAAGGTGAGCGCCGAGGATCTCGATCTCCTCGCGCCCGGCGAGGATCATGATCGACTCGCGGCGTCGTGGCTCGCGGAAGGGCCCCGCCTTGTCGTCGTGACCCGAGGTAGCGCCGTGGCAACCGCATTTTTTGGAGAGCAACGCGTCGCAGCCTCGCCGCCGTCCGCGCGCGTGCTCGACACGATCGGGGCGGGCGACAGCTTTATGGCCGCGCTTCTTTCAACGCTCTGGGAGAAAGGCCGCCTCGGCCCGGACTTTTCGGTTCCTCCGATTGACGAGATGGCGGGCTGCCTCAGCTTTGCAGCCCTGGTCGCGGCGCTGACCTGCACGCGTGTCGGCGCCGATCCGCCCCGTCGCGCGGAGCTGCCGGGTTCCGCCTGATCTTCCTTAAGGTTGCGCCCGAGGCCTGAACCGCCTAGAAGCGCGCCGAACAGGAAGGATTGACCATGCGCCCCTCGAAACGAGCCGTCGACGAAATGCGCTCCGTCTCGCTCGAACGTGCCGTTGCCCGTTACGCGGAAGGATCGTGCCTCGTGAAATTCGGCGAGACGCACGTGCTCTGCACGGCCTCGCTCGAAGACAAGCCCCCGATGTGGCTGCGCGGCCAGGGCCGTGGCTGGGTCACGGCTGAGTACGCCATGCTCCCGCGCGCCACGGCGTCTCGCACTCGGCGTGAATCCACATCGGGCAAGCAATCGGGCCGCACGCAGGAAATCCAGCGGCTGATCGGCCGCAGCCTGCGCGCCGTGGTCGATCTGCAGATGCTCGGCGAGCGTCAAATCACCGTCGATTGCGACGTGCTGCAGGCAGATGGCGGCACACGCACCGCCGCGATCACCGGCGCCTGGGTCGCGTTGCATGACTGCCTGAAATGGATGCGCTCGCGCTCGATCATCAAGGACATGCCGCTTCGCGATCACATCGCGGCCGTCTCCTGCGGTATCACACGCGGACATCCTGTTCTGGATCTCGATTACATCGAAGATTCCGCAGCCGAGACGGACGCAAATTTCGTCATGACCGGCAGCGGCGGTCTCGTTGAAGTGCAGGCCACCGCCGAGGGCGCGATCTTCACGGAAGAGCAATTGACCTCGATGATGGGCCTTGCACGCTCGGGCATCATGCGTCTTGTGGATTTGCAGAAAGCAACTGTCGCCTAAAGAACGGCAAGCGTTGCGGCGCGCTTCGGCGCGGCCGCTTCGCAATGTTGCAATGCGATGGCGGCGATACAGCGTCTATGTCGCGCAATTCGTCACCTTTGGCGTGATATTTAAGCTTCCGCCTGCGGCGCAAGTGTGGTTACCTCCCCCCTACAAAAGAAGAATACGCGCAGGAATGGCTGGCCCTCGCATGAGGTCCGATCAGAGGAAACGTCGAGAGACCCAGCCCCAGTGATGCCGCTCGCGGTGTCTTCCGTCAAAGTGTCGAGCCCTCGCGGGTTTGATGGCGCGCAATGCCACGTTCACGAACATTCAGACGCCAGACTCAGGCACACGACAGACGCACCGGGATGAAACAGTTGACAGGCACAGGACGAAAGGGCTTCGCGGCATTTGCCGCCACCTATCTCCATGCCTTCGTGCTGCTGCTCGCCCTGCTCGCGTTGCCGGTCGATCCGTTCTGCGAGTCCTTTGAAAATTCCATTGTGATCGGCGTCGCGGACCAGGGTCCCGACGAAACGGTCGACAAGATCGATCTCACCGGCGGTGACCCTGCATGGTGGAATTCGTCGCTGTTTGGTCTTGCCGATCTGCGCGACGCTCAACAAGGCATCAACGGCCAGGATGCTCCGCGAGGCGGATGCTGTGGTCGTGCTTTTCATGCGCGTGGTCCGCCGGTCCGCCGTGCCTGATGGGATCCGCGCCCGATAAGTGAGGATCACAGCAAAAATGTAACGATGACCGCCGCATCCGCACGCTGAGAGGCGCTCGCGGAGATCTCGCCAACGGAAAATGGGCGAATCCAGACGCGGCGGCACCGAGAGGAAATCAGGGGACTTTCATGGAAATTTGGCATGCGTTAGGCGACGGGCTGTTTTTGCTCCTCGAGCCGCATCGAATGCTTCTGCTGTGGGGCGGTGTGCTCTGCGGTCTGGCACTCGGAATTCTACCGGGAATCGGCGGCGTCGCAGGAACGGCACTGCTGCTGCCCTTCACCTATAATATGGACCCGGCCGCCGCCATGGCGCTGCTGCTTGGTCTGGCCGCTACGACGACACACGGCGATCCGATCTCGGCCATCGTGCTCGGCGCGCCCGGTCATGCGGCATCCGCCGCGACCGCGCTCGACGGCTATCCAATGACAAAACGCGGCGAAGGTGCTCGAGCACTCGGCGCGGCTTACATGTCGGCGCTCATGGGCGGCATCTTCGGCGCCGTGCTCATGGCCGTCGCCCTGCCGGTCGTGCGTCCGCTGATCCTGTTCATCGGTTCGCCGGAACTCCTCGCCCTCGCGGTGTTCGGAATTTCCATGGTTGCCGTGCTCTCCGGCAATACGCCGCTGCGCGGCCTGACCATGGCCTGTTTCGGCATCATGCTGGCGATGATCGGCTCGGACCCGCAGACGGGTACGCTGCGCTGGACGATGGACAGCCTCTACCTCTGGGAGGGTTTGCCGCTCGTGCCGCTGACGCTCGGCGTGTTCGCTCTTCCCGAGCTCTGCGATCTGCTCGTCGCCCGCACCGCGGTCGTCCAGAGCGGCAAGATGCAGAACAACTGGAAGGGCCTCTGGCAGGGCAGCGCCGATTGCATCACGCATTGGTGGCTGGTCATGCGTTGCTCGTGGATCGGCTCCGTCATCGGCGCCATCCCCGGCATCAGCGCCTCGGTGATCGACTGGATCTCCTATGCGCATGCTCTGAAGACCGAAAAAGGCGCCCGCATGACCTTCGGTCAGGGCGACGTTCGCGGCGTTATCGCTGCCGAAAGCGCGACCTGCTCGCGTGAAGGCGGCGCCCTGATCCCGACGATCGTGTTCGGCGTGCCCGGCTCTGCCGGCATGGCGATCCTGCTCGGCGCCTTCCTGATGCACGGACTGGTCCCCGGACCGGAAATGCTGACGAAGCATCTGGCCATCACCTATTCCATGGTGTGGTCGATCGCGATCGCCAACATCCTTGGATCGGGCCTCTGCTACCTGTTCAGCAGCCAGTTCGCGAAACTCGCGGGCCTGCGCTACACGCTGATCCTGCCGCTCGTCCTCTCGCTCGTCTACATCGGCGCCTTCGAGGGACATCGTAACTGGGGCGACCTCTTCTCGCTCTTGTTCTTCGGCATCTTCGCTTGGGGCATGAAGCACTTCAAATGGCCCCGGCCGCCGTTGGTGCTGGGCTTCATCCTGGGCGCGATCCTCGAACGCTACATGTTCATCTCGATCCAGCGTTATGGCGGCAACTGGATGCTGCGTCCGCTCGTCATCGTGCTGTTCGTGATGGCGTTGCTGAGCCTGCTGCGTCCCTTCATCTCCGACGTGAAAGCCCACGGCGGAATCAAGGGCCTGCTGTCGGACTTCCACGCACCCAAGTTCGAGTGGACCCATCTCTTCCCGATCTTCATGCTCTGCCTGTTCGGCGTGATGATGGCGGAAGCGATGACCTGGAACTTCTCGGCCAAGATCATCCCGATGATCGTGGGCTCCGGGGCGATCCTGTTCTGCTCGCTGTCGCTCCTGAACGAATTGTTCAAGGCCGACACACACAAGGCGCGCGAAGCAGAGATGGCGGCACGCGGCGAGACAGCCGAGAAGATGCACATGGATATTGCGAGCACGATCTCGCATATGCCGACGTCGCACATCCTGCTGCGTGGTGCGATCTTCTTCGGCTGGATGATCGGCTTCCTGGCGTCGATGGCGCTGATCGGCCTCATCCCGACCGTGCCGATCTTCATCGTGCTGTTCATGCGCGTCGAGGGCCGCGAGCCCTGGCGGATCGTGATCCCGATGGCCTTCTGCGTGACAGGTCTCGTCTACGGTCTGTTCGACCAGCTGCTGACCATTCCGTGGCCTGGCTCGGTGCTTGGCGACGCCTGGGTCTGGTGGAAAGAACATGTTCCCAGCGGCTAGTCGCCAGCTGGAGTAAAACAGAAGCCGCCGGGGCAACCCGGCGGCTTTTTTTATGGTCTGGCGGTCGATCGCTGCTCGGTGACAGGCCGTGGCACAGGCGCTACCCTGCGGCCATGATCCGCATGACCGACAGAATCAGCCTCGACGAGGATGAAATCGAAGAAAACTTCGTTCGCGCGTCGGGCCCCGGCGGCCAGAACGTCAACAAGGTGTCCAGCGCTGTCCAGATGCGCTTCAACGTGGTGGCGTCGCCCAACCTCACGCCCTACGTCAAGGAACGGCTGATCCGGCTCGCGGGCAAACGGATGACGAACGACGGCGTGCTGGTGATCTCGGCGCAGCGCCATCGCACGCAGGAGCGCAATCGAGCGGATGCTCTGGAACGTCTCGCGGCTCTCATCACCCAGGCAGCGGAGCCGGTCATACAGCGACGCCCGACCCGGCCAACCAACGGCTCGCGGCTACGGCGGCTCGCGGCCAAGGAAACGCGGGGCAAGGTCAAGGCCCTGCGTCGGGCGCCCGACGCCGACTAACGTCGAGCCTGATAATTTCTATAGGCCGGACAAACCTCCGATTCATGGCGTCTGTTGCTGCGGGCGCACAGTGAACCGGGCAGCACCGATGTAAGATCGCTGCAGCGCAGCTTTCCAGACCCGGCGGGGTCCCCTTTTTTAATGATCGTCCCTTCGCCATGACCGCCACATCGTCCCGCCAATTCGACGATCCCGCCCGAGAGGCCGCGGGCCTTCTGGTCCGACTGGGAGTAGCCGTTCTCGCCATCGGCGTCCCATGCGGAGCCGTCGTGTCGCGCCGTATCATCTTCTCGGTTATGCCGGTCGGCGCCGTGCTGATCCTGCTCGGCGTTATGCTTGATCCGCGCCGCGCGAATCTGGTGCAGATGCGCAATGCGATCCTTTCCCCAATGGGCCTCACCGCGCTCTTTCTGCTCGGCTGGGCGGGCCTTTCCCTGGTCTGGACCCCCTTTGCGCCGGTCGCCACCGAGCGCTTCGTCAAGACGGCCGGCACCGCGCTGCTCGCCGCTGCAACCGCAGCTTCACTGCCTGCTCATACGAAAACGTCGAATCTTTACCTGCTGCCGGTCGGCCTCGCTGCCGCCGCGCTGGCATCCTTCGCCGTCGCCATCATGGTGCCCGCCCCTCCTATGGTCGATCTCGAGACATCGGCCATAGACCGCGCCTCCCTGACGCTGATCATGCTGATGTGGCCCGCCCTGGCGGCGCTGGCCGTACGCGAGCGCTGGGCCTCGGCGGGTGCGCTGGCGGTCGCCGTCGCCATCGCAGCGATCACGGTCTGGACGCCCATTGCACTCGCCGCGCTGGCGCTCGGCGCCGTGACCTTCTCGCTCGCGACCTCCGTCCCCAAGCGCGTGGCAACGACCCTTGGCCTGCTTCTTGGCGGGCTCGTCCTCATCGCGCCGCTGGTGCCACTGGCGCTGGCGCCCGTGCTGCGCGCGAGCTCCAGCCATTTCGCAGCCACCATGCAGGTCGCAGCCCAGATCGTCACTGCCGAGGGTGTGCGGCTGGTAACCGGACATGGGTTCGACACGGCGTTGCGCAGCGTCGGCATCAGCTACCTGCCGGCCGCGACGCCGCGTAGCGCGCTGTTCGAGATCTGGTACGAATTCGGCATCGTCGGCGCACTGGCCGCGGCCCTGCTCGTGTTCCTGGCCTTCCGCGCGGCAGGAGCGGCTTCGCGTTCGGCGGCGCCGTTTCTATTGTCCACGCTGGTTTGCGGCTTCACGATCGCCCTTTCGGGGCTCGTGACCGCGCAACTCTGGTGGTTCACGCTGTTGACCGTCGTCGGCGTGCAGTTCGCCATCGTCGTGAAGGGCCAGTACCGGACGGTACGCCCGGCAGCCCAGGTGTTCAGCGCGGGGTCGCCCCAGACGCAATCCTGAGCGGCGCGGCGGCTTCGCCGAACTGCGTTGCGAAGAAGGCGTGGTAGGTGCCGCGACGGGCCAGGAGTTCCTGATGCGTCCCGGCCTCGACCGCGCGCCCATTCTCGATCACACAGATGCGGTCCGAATTGACGATCGTCTGCAGGCGATGTGCAACGACCAGCGTCGTACGTCCCTCGCGCAGTTGATCGAGCGCTTTCTGCACCTCGCGCTCCGATTCCGAATCAAGCGCTGCTGTCGGCTCGTCGAGCAGGATGATCGGCGCATTCTTAAGGAAGGCGCGAGCAATGGAGATGCGCTGGCGCTGTCCGCCCGACATCTGGGCACCATGCTCGCCGACGCTGGTGTCGTAGCCGGTCTTGAACCCGGTGATGAAGTCATGTGCATTGGCCAGACGCGCCGCCTCGAAGATCTCGGCATCGGTGGCGCCGGGGCGGCCCAGTGCGATGTTCTCCCGGATCGAGCCCCTAAACAGAAACACGTCCTGCGAGACGAAGGCGATGCGATCCCGCAGCGAGGCGAGATCGACGCCGCAAATGTCCTGCCCGTCGATGGTCACACGGCCCGATTCCAGGGTGTAGAAACGCTGGATGAGCGCGATGATCGTGGACTTGCCGCCGCCCGATGGGCCGACGAGTGCCGTCGTCGCGTTGGGCTCTGCGACAAGATCTAGGCCGTCGAGAACGTATTCGTTTGGCCGGTACGCGAAACGCACCTGCTCGAACGTGATGCGCCCGGCGCCGACGGCGAGATCGGGCAGACCCGGCTGCGGCGTTTCAGCTGCGGGACGGTCCAGCACCTCGTAGATCAGCCGTGCGCCCGTGAGCCCGTGCTGGATGTCGAGGTTCAGGCGCGCGAGACGCTTGGCCGGCTCATAGGCGAGAAGCAGCGCCGCGACGAAGGAGAAAAATGAGCCGGGGTCGGCGTGCGCGATGGTGACGCGCCAGCTGCCGTAGAAAATGATGCCACCGATGGCAATGCCCGCGAGCGCATCGGCGATGGGGCTCGATACCGCCATGCCGGCCGCCATGGAATTGACGGAGCGCTCGACCTCGCGCACCGAGACCGCCATGCGCTGGCGCATGATGTTCTCGAGGTTGAAGGATTTGACGATGCGGACGCCCTGAAGCGTCTCCTGCATGGTCTCCATGATCCGCGCCGAACCGTCGAAGGAGCGGCGGGCGGACTTGCGGACCTTGCGAATGAGGCGTCCGAGAAAATAGCCGCCGACCGGCATGACGGAGAGCGCCATCAGCGCCATCAGCGGGTCTTGCACAAACATGACGACGATAAGGCCCGCGAGCGTCAGGATATCGCGGCCCATGCTGGTGATGAGTACCTGCAGGGTGTCCCGCACGCCGTTGGCGGCCAGCGACAGGCGCGACATGAAATCCGTCGAGTGCCGGTCCTGGAAGAACCGCATGTCCTGGCGCAGGAGATGATCGAACAGCCGTGTCTGGACGCCCGCGACAATTCGGTTGCCGGTGCGCGAGAGCACGACGAGATAGCCGTATGTCGCCAAGCCGCGCAGGATGAACAGACCCGCGACCGCCCAGGAGAGCATGCGCAAGGTGCGGAAACCCTCCGCCTCCACCATGCCGTTAAGCACTGGCTTCAGCAGCCATGCCGAAATGGCAGTGGCCGCGGCCCCGATCGCCATGAGGCAACCAGCGCCGATGTAGGAGCGGACATGCTGGCGTCCATGTTCAGTGAACAGGCGGCGCAGCATGGGGAGGGTGCCGTGAGCGGCAGAGTCGAGCTCTTCAGACATGAGCCCGTGCTAGCCGGGGTCGCGCCGCAGGGCAAGGGACAATCTGGAGTTGGTCCCGCTGTACACCTCGCGCTACTGGGCAGCGCCCGCCAGCAAGAGCGTCGCCCGCGTCACGATGGCAGGCGGGGACTTGACGATCTGATCGGCGATTGCCTGG
>JAQGKN010000106.1 GCA_028290085.1 Hyphomicrobiales bacterium | reverse complement strand
AAGCCGGACGCTCCTTCAAAGAAGGCACCGAAGCAGAAGGCGATCAGCAGGAGTTGCAGACGCCGGTCAGCGGTCACGCCGCCGATCGATTGCTGCACCAGCCCGAACCAGCCCTTTTCGAGCGTCAGGCGGTAGAGGAAGATCACGTTCACGATGATCCAGCCGATGGGGAAGAAGCCCGTGACAGCACCCAGGATAGCGGCGCGGATGGCGAGCCCGGCGGGCATTGTGAAGACAAGCACGGCGATGAGAAGGCTGGCCGCCAGCGCGATGAGCGCGGCAATGTGAGCCTTCACCTTGCCCGTCGCGATCAGGACGAGCAGCGTGAAGACTGGAATAGCCGCCGCGAGCGTCGACAGCATCGCGCTGCCGAGCGGATTATAGACTTGTGACCACATGTGACGTTCCCCCGCCTGCAGTCTTCTCATGTGGGCGACCGCTTCGGCGCCCGAATTAACGCGCGTTAACTCAAGTCCGTCAATTTAGACTTGGGCCCCTTATTCCAAAGACTAAGGGCAAAAAGAAACCGCCGGGGCGCGAGCCCCGGCGGTGAATAACTTCAAGACCGCTAGATCGAACGGCGATCAGGCGGCAGCGAGCTGCCGGATGACGTATTGCAGAATGCCGCCGTGACGGAAGTATTCGAGTTCGTCGAGCGTCGCGATACGGCAAAGCAACGGGACTTTCTTCGTTTGGCCGTCCGCGTATTTGATCTCCATTTCCATCTTCTGGCGCGGCTTCAACTCGTCGCCGAGACCCAGGATGGTGACGATCTCATCGCCCTTCAGCTTCAACGTCGCCCAGGACGTGCCCGCCTCGAAGGTGAGCGGCAGAACGCCCATGCCCACAAGGTTGGAACGATGGATGCGCTCGAAGCTCTGCGCGATCACCGCGCGCACGCCCAGAAGGCGCGTGCCCTTGGCCGCCCAGTCGCGCGAGGAGCCGTTGCCGTATTCCTCGCCTGCGAACACCACCAGCGGCACCTGTTCCGCTTCGTACTTCATGGCTGCGTCGTAGATCGACATCAGCTCGCCTGAGGGATAGTGGCGCGTGTTGACACCATCCGGCACGTTGATGGCATCGTAGCGCAGGATGAAGTTCTTGATGCGGATGTTGGCAAACGTGCCGCGCATCATGATCTCGTGATTACCGCGACGCGTGCCGTACTGGTTGAAGTCTTCGGCGCGAACCTGACGCTCGGACAGCCACTTGCCGGCAGGCGAGGCAAATTTGATCGAACCGGCCGGGGAGATGTGGTCGGTCGTGATCTTGTCGCCGAACAGCGAGAGGATGCGCGCGTTCTCGATTTCCTTGATCGGGGCCGGCGTCATCGTCATGCCCTCGAAATAGGGCGGGTTCTGCACGTAGGTGGAACCCATGTCCCACTTGTAGGTCTCGCCCGGGGGCACCTTCACCTTGCGCCAGTTGACGTCGCCCTTGAACACGTCCGCGTAGCGCGTCTTGAACGCCTTCTTGGTGACGTGGCGGCGGATGAACAGGTCGATCTCCTTCGAGGTCGGCCAGATATCGCGCAGGAACACGGGGTTACCCTGCTTGTCATGGCCGAGCGGCTCGGTGGTCAGGTCCATCTTGACCGAACCGGCGAGCGCATAAGCGACGACCAGCGGAGGCGAGGCCAGATAGTTGGCCTGCACGTCGGGGCTGACGCGGCCCTCGAAGTTGCGGTTGCCCGAGAGGACGGCGGAAGCAACGATGCCATTGTCGGCAATCGATTTGGAGATCGCCTCCGGCAGCGGGCCCGAGTTGCCGATGCAGGTCGTGCAGCCGAAGCCCACGAGGTTGAACCCAAGCTTGTCGAGGTACTTCTGCAGGCCGGCATTGGACAGATATTCAGCCACCACCTGCGAGCCCGGCGCCAGCGAGGTCTTAACCCACGGCTTGACGGTCAGGCCCTTGGCGAGAGCATTGCGGGCGAGCAGACCGGCGCCGATGAGGACGCTCGGGTTCGACGTGTTGGTGCAGGAGGTGATCGCAGCGATCACCACGTCGCCGTGGCCAAGGTCGAAGTTCGCGCCCTCGACCTTGAAGCGCTTGTCGAGTTCGCCGGGCTTCTTGTATTCGCTCTCGAGTGCCGTGCCGAAACCAGCGCCGACGCCTTCCAGGGGAACGCGGCCTTCCGGACGCTTCGGGCCGGCCATCGAGGGCACCACATCGCCCAGTTCCAGCGACATGCTTTCTGTGAACACCGGATCGGGCGTCGAATTGGTGCGGAACAGGCCCTGTGCCTTGGCGTATTTCTCGATCAGCGCGACGCGCGAAGGGGCGCGGTTTGTGGTCTTCATATAGTCGAGCGTCTCGGTGTCGACCGGGAAGAAGCCGCAGGTCGCGCCGTATTCAGGCGCCATGTTGCCGATGGTGGCGCGGTCGGCGAGCGAGAGATGCTCGACGCCGGGGCCGTAGAACTCGACGAACTTGCCGACGACGCCCTTCTTGCGCAGCATCTGCGTGACGGTGAGCGCGAGGTCGGTCGCCGTGACGCCTTCCTTCAGCTTGCCGGAGACGCGGAAGCCGATGACTTCGGGCAGCAGCATCGAAAGCGGCTGGCCGAGCATGCAGGCCTCGGCCTCGATGCCGCCCACGCCCCAGCCCAGAACGGACAGACCGTTGACCATGGTCGTGTGCGAATCGGTGCCGACCAGCGAATCGGGATAAGCAACTTCAACCGTCTCGGCCTTGCCGCGTGCCGGCTTGAACTTTTCCTTCTTGGTCCAGACCGTCTGCGACAGGAATTCAAGATTGACCTGATGGCAGATGCCGGTGCCGGGAGGCACGACCGAGAAGTTGGAGAAGGCCTGCTGGCCCCACTTCAGAAAGCGATAACGCTCGCCGTTGCGAGCGTATTCGAGATCGACGTTCTTCTTGAGTGACTTCGAGGAGCCGAATTCATCGACGATGACCGAATGGTCAATGACGAGATCGACAGGCACCAGCGGGTTGATCTTCTGGGCGTCGCCGCCCAGGCTCGTCATGGCGTCGCGCATGGCGGCCAGATCGACAACGGCGGGAACGCCGGTAAAATCCTGCATCAGGACGCGCGAGGGCCGGAACGCGATTTCGCGCTCGGTCTTGCCCTTGTTCACGAGCCATTCCGCGCAGCCGACGATGTCGTCCTTGGTGACGGAGCGTCCGTCCTCGAACCGAAGCAGGTTCTCAAGGAGCACCTTCATCGAGACGGGAAGCGCCGATATGCCGGTCAGACCGTTCTTCTCAGCCGTCTTCAGCGAAAAATAATGATAGGTCTTTGCACCTACAGTGAGCTTCTTGCGGCATTTGAAACTGTCGAGCGAGGCCATCGATGTCGTCCCGGGAATTGTAGAGAGGTGGGTGTGCGCACGGCTTATAGATAATTTATCCAGCACGCGCTACACGGACAAAAGTACGCCCGCGAGAAACTAGCCCTCCCCGTTTCAGAACACAAACGCCAGATGCCCGTGTCAGCTGCCCGTTTCTCGAATTTTCGTTTATCCACCGAATCGCTCGCGCTGGAACGCGGTGGCCGGATTCTGCTGAGCGCGCTCGATTTGTCGCTCGATGCGGGTTGCGCACTGGTCGTGACGGGACGCAATGGCGCTGGAAAATCCACACTTCTGCGCGCTCTCGCCGGGCTTCTTCCACCCGCGTCAGGACGCATCCGCCTCGCAGGCGCAGACGGCAAAGACGCAGACTCGGGCACACACACCCATTACGCGGGCCATCTCGATGCGTCGAAAGGCACACTCACCGCGCGTGAGAATCTGGCCTTCTGGCAATCCATGCTGGCACTTCCCGCTTATCCCTCGCCGATGTCGCCAGAGAATGCGCTGACGCGTCTCGCGTTGCCCCACGTCGCGGATTTGCCCGTCGGCTATCTCTCGGCGGGCCAGCGCCGCCGCGTCGGCCTCGCACGGCTGTTGCTGGCGCCCCGGCCGCTCTGGCTGCTCGACGAACCCATGAACGCGCTCGACACACAGGCCCAGCATCTTTTTACGCAATGCATGCGCGAGCATCTGGCCAACGGCGGAATCATTGTCGCCGCGACACATGCGCCGCTCGGAATCCCCGCCATGCAGCTGGAACTCGGATCGCCGCAGGACGGCGGGGAGCACGCATCGTGAAGCCCCAGCCACTGACCTCCCTGTTCCTGCGCGAAATCAGGGTCGCGCGCCGCATCGGTGGCGGCGGCACCATGGGT
>JAQGKN010000261.1 GCA_028290085.1 Hyphomicrobiales bacterium | reverse complement strand
ATCGTCGGAGCTCTACGCTTGTGGATCAGACACTTTGTCAACACGGCCTAGAACAATCGAATTGTAGCAAGATAAGGCAAAGTGCTTCTGCTTTTGCCTTGCGAGCAGCATTTCGATGGGCTTGGATGGTGATGATGGCGGGCTGTCGCCGGAATGACAAGCGTCCGCGTGTGGCTGCATAACCAGAGAAGAACAATGGTGACCCGAATTTCGACGCCGGCTCGCCGGGCACTCCGGTGCCTCATCACGGTCGCGGCCTCCTGTTCTCCGGCTTTCGTCTTCGCGCAGGATTCCGTCGCTGATTTCTATCGCGGCAAGTCTGTCGACATCGTCGTCGGCTATTCCGCCGGTGGAAGTTACGATGCATATGCGCGTCTCGTCGGGCGTTTTATCGGGGCGCATATTCCCGGGCAACCGCGCGTGAACATCAAGCAGATGGCGGGCGGAGGAAGCCGGATCGCCGCAAACTACGTCTACAATATCGCGCCGAAAGACGGCACTGTCCTGGCCACTGCCGATCAGGCGATGCCCGTCCAGCAAGCGGTGGGCGATCCCGACATCAAATTCGACACGGGTACCTTCAACTGGATTGGCAACCCGACCGCGGACAATAATCTGCTGGTCGTCTGGCATACCGCGAATGTGAGGACGCTCGACGACATCAAGGCCAAGGAAGTCGTCCTTGCATCGACGGGCATCAACACCTCATCGCAATATGCGCAGGCTCTGAACTCCATTGCGGGAACACGCTTCAAGATCATTCTCGGTTATCCGGGCGCGGCCGAAATGGGGCTCGCCATGGAGAAGGGCGAGGCGATGTCGCACACAGCGCCGTGGGCGGCGTGGAAGGCGAGTCATCCAGACTGGATCCGCGACAAAAAGATCAACATCATCTTTCAGGTTGGCCTGCGCCGCTCGAAGGAACTCCCCGACGTCCCGCTTTTCATGGATTATGCGACCAACGATCTCGACCGCTCAGCGCTGCGGCTATTCTCCTCGGCGGCGGCGCTTGGCCGCCCGCTCTTCACCGCGCCAGGGGTCCCGCAGGAGAGAGTCGACGCCTTGCGCAAGGCATTCGACGAAACCGTGCGCGACAAGGATTTTCTGGATGCCGCCGCTCAAAGCGGCCTCGATATAGATCCTGTACCCGGCGTGGAATTGCAACGGATCGTGTCCGAAATCGTCGCCTCTCCGAAAGAGGTGACCGCGCGATTGTCGTCCATCATTGCCCTGCCCGACCAGAAGAAGAACTAGGGCTCAACGCCCCGCCCCATCGGAGACATTCGTCGTGCAAAAACTTAACGTCGTGGCGATCCTGACGATGTCGTTTCAACTTGTTTTCAGTTGTTCCGCATTTTCGCAGGAAATCGGTTTTTTCAAAGGCAAGACGATCAGCATTGTCGTCGGCTATTCCGCGGGTGGCGGATACGATCAATATGCGCGAACGCTGGCCCGTTACATGGGGCGCCATATCGCGGGACAACCCATCATTGTCGTTCAAAATCTTCCGGGCGCCGCCAGCCTTTTCGCAGTCCGCCATCTTGAGAACAATTCAGCCAAGGACGGCACCGTCATCGCGATGTTCGATCCCGGTCTCATCACGGCATCCGTATCGGCCGAGGGCATTCCCACGCTTGACCTCACGGCCTTCAAATGGATTGGCGCCATGCTGCGCGACGTGCGTGTCTGCTATGCATGGGCGGCAACTGGTGTACGCACATGGGACGACCTCATGAAGCGAAAGGAGTTCCTCATCGGCGCGACTGCGCGCGGCGCTAATGCGTTCGTCAACGGCATCATTCTTCGCAAGGTGATGGATTCGCCCGTGCGGCAGATCGCCGGCTATCCAGGCAGCAACGAGCAGAAGTTGGCGGTCGAGCGCGGCGAGCTTGATGGCATGTGCGCTTCATGGAGCGCGCTGCCGCCGGATTGGCTCAGCCAACACAAGATCAACACGCTTCTGCGGTTCTCCCCAACGCGGCCGGCTGACATGCCAGAAAACATCCCCTACGTGAACGACCTCACGTCGGATCCGGAGAAGAAGCAGCTCCTGACGCTCTTGAACGCCCCGGGCGATCTCGGGCGGCCCTTCATCGTCGCAAAACAGGTTCCCGCCGCGCAGGTGGAGACCTTACGATCAGCCTTCGAGGCGACACTCGCCGATGCTGATTTTGTTGCGGACATGAAGAAGCAGAATCTGCCTCTGGATCCCGTTCGCGGAAAAGACGCCGAGGCTATTGTCCGCACGATCTACAGCGCCCCACCCGCCATGTTGAAAAGAATGACGGAGCTGCTCGAGTAGGCGCGCGACCGGATTGTGCCCCGTCTTCAGGAATAAGACGAGCCGGCGCTGCAAGGTGCCGGCTCCATTCGTCAGCGGCCTTTGGGGGCCGCTGCTGCGGTCTTGAAGATGTGGCCTTCCATCCACGCGATCATGCGGAACATGATCTGCCGGTTGTTCTTCTCGGCGGCGAGCGTGTGTCCGTTGCCGTGAATACCGGCCTCCGGCAACACGTCGATTGTGACGTCACCGCCAAGCGCTTTCATTTTCTTCTCGAAGGCGCGCGACGCCTCGACCCGGTCGGGTGCACGGTCGCCGATGACGATGATGATCGGGATCCACGCGAGCACGGGCAGTTTGTCCTCGGGGATGTCGCCGAAGGCCGTGACGGAGCTCTCGACGGCGAGGATGCCCTTCACCTTCTCCGGTCGCTCGATCGCCGTGAGATAGCCCAGCAGGCCCGATGACGACCACGTCTGGATGATGACCGGGGAATCCACCTTGTCGATCAGTGCGGCAAAGGCAGCGACAGACTTGCGCGTCTCCTGCGGGTCCCGATAGGTGCTGATCGTCTGCGGATAATAGGTATCGGCGAACTCGACCGGGAATTGCGTATCCGGGAAAGGCTCGCCAAATTTCGGGCCCCAACGAAACGTGACCCAGGACGATTCGAACGCATAGCGATTGATGGCCGGCAGCTCTGCTACGGGGGCTTTGCCGAGTTTGACCGCATTGATCTTGCAGATATCCGTGCCACTGCGGCCGGTGTTGACGCGATCGACGCCGTAGGTCGGAAAGCCCTCGCGAAGGAACGTCGTGAGCCAACCCTCGCGGCCGTCCGGTGTCGTATCGTAGAAGCGCGCCGTATGGCCACCACCGGAGTTGAAGAGGATCGGGTAGGGATAGCGCTGCTCGACTGGATATTGATAGGTCGCATAGACGTTGTCGACCGTCACATGACCGCGCGGCCAGCGCATGCTGTTGGGGTCGCCGCCATCGTTCGTCTCGCAGAGGATCGTCGTGCCGCCGGCCTCCATGCTGCCCTGTCTGGCGATGTGCAGTGGCCCCTCAGCCCAAGCGAGCGACGTTGTCACCGGCAGTGCTGCGCAAAAGGCAGCCATCGATAGCGAGGCGCGAAGGCCCGGTCGAGCCTGGCGAAATATGTTCATGGCATCGTCCTCCCCTGATGTTTTTTCTAATCTTAGGGAGGCCGCAGGCATGTGTCACGCATCGTTTCCGCGCATGCGGGATGCTGCGTGCCAGGAGCCATCCTTTGCATCCCTGGACCATCGGCATAAGGTGGAGCGATGAAACGATCAGGGAGAAAACCATGGCCGGCCGCCAGATCGACCCCGATAGGCTGCCGCATGGCACGTATCTGAATACGGGCCAAAACGCGATGCAGGGGCTAAAGGTCAACCGCCTTTGCTACGATCTTCGCAAGCAGAGCGAACGCGATGCGTTTCTCGCCGACCCAGAAGCCCGGATGCAACATTACGAACTCGCGGAAGCCGACCGCGAGCTCATCCGCGTGCGCGACTGGCTCGGCCTGGTGAAGCGTGGCGCGAATGTGTTTCCGTTGCTGCGCCTGTCGCAGCTCTGCGGCGACGGCCTCGCCGGGACTGGAGCACAAATGCGTGGACAGACGCTGGAACAATATCTCGCGACGCGCCAGGCGTCGGGCAAATAACGGCGTGGGAGGCAAGCTATGGCCAGGATCATAGGCGGAATGGGCTCTCCCCATGCGCCATCCATTGGCGCGTTGATCGATGCGGGCGATTGGGATTCGCCCGAATGGAAGACGTTGATGGACGGCTACCGCCCCATGCAGGACTGGCTTGCGCACCATAAGCCCGACATCGCAATCCTTATTTACAATGACCACGTCACCAGCTTTTTCTTCGATCGCTATCCGACCTTCGCCTTGTCGGTCGCCGCCGAACATCCGATTGCCGACGAGGGATTCGGACCGCGCCCGCTGCCGCCCGTCCGGGGAGACTGGCATTTCGCCTGGCACCTTGCGCATAGTCTGGTGGAAGACGAGTTCGACCTCACGATCTGCCAGGACATGCCGCTCGATCACGGTGCGCTGACGCCAATCTCGGCCCTTTGGCCTGATCACTCGAAGGGCTGGCCCACAGCAA
The DNA here is from genome assembly GCA_028290085.1 of Hyphomicrobiales bacterium. Classification (GTDB taxonomy): domain Bacteria; phylum Pseudomonadota; class Alphaproteobacteria; order Rhizobiales; family Beijerinckiaceae; genus Terripilifer. Next base: position 1,375 of record JAQGKN010000261.1, on the reverse strand, counting down.
TCGTCCCCATCGCAGTCAACGTCCTGCAATTTCCGGTTCCGACGCCGCGTCGTCTGTTTCGCCTGGGGAAGGCGCTGCGTCGTGCAGTCGAAAGCTATCCAGAGGACAAGAAGGTCGTCATTCTGGGAACTGGCGGTCTATCCCATCAGCTGCATGGCGAGCGTTTCGGATTCAAGAACCCCGAGTGGGACCACGAGTTTCTCAGTCTGCTCGAGCGCGACCCCGAAAGCCTCGCATCCTTGCGCACGCAGGATTACATCGAGCGCGGCGGTGCCGAAGGCGCCGAAGTCGTCATGTGGCTCGCGATGCGCGGCGCGCTCTCCGACAACATCCGCAAGCTGCATGTAAATTACCACGGACCGTTGCACACCGGCTTCGCACAGATCCTCCTTGAGGAAATCGGCGCCTGAGTGCACCCGGCAGAACACCACAAAGCGAGACCTTCATGAGTGCGCGGAAATCCATCGTCCTGTTGCCCGGACTGCTTTGCGATGCGGCAACATTCGAACCGCAGATTGCTGCCCTTTCGGATTCCTGCAATGTTCAGGTGGCCGACTTCTTCGGTTACAACAATCTGACGCAGATGGCAGAATACGTGCTGGAAATTGCTCCGGCTGAATTCGTGCTCGCCGGTTTCTCGATGGGCGGACGAGTGGCCCTCGAGGTCATGCGGCTGGCTCCTGAACGCGTCACCGGCCTCGCCATTTTCGACACCGGCACCAATGCTCGCCAGCCGGGCGAGGAGGCCAAACGCCAAGTCCTCGTCGACCTTGCCAATACAAAGGGCATGAGGGCTTTGGCTGACAAGTGGCTACCGCCGATGCTGCACCCCGATCGCCAATCCGATGCCGCGTTTGTCGAAAACCTGACGGCCATGGTCTGCCGCGCGACGCCCGAAATCCACGCTGCTCAGATCAAGGCGCTTCTCGACAGGCCCGATGCCGGCCCTGTCCTTCGAACCATCCGGTGCCCGACCATTGTACTCTGCGGACGCGACGATCTCTGGTCGCCACCCGAGCAGCATGTAACGATCACGGCCGAAATCGCTGGCGCTGAGCTGGTTATTGCGGAACATTGCGGGCACTTCCTGCCCGTAGAGGCGCCCTCGATCCTGAATGCGGCGCTCGCATCGCTGGTTCACAAGAGCTGATTGGTGGCTCCTGCGCAACACCGCTTTGTCGCAACTTCGTCCGCGCTCATCGGATCGTTGCGGCAAGGGCAGACGTGGCTTCAGCAGGTCAAGCGGACCGGGCTCGTCCCGCGCACAAGTGCAATGCACAATAACAATTAAGGCGCATCTCGGTACCGTTCCCGACAGAGTCTATTGCCAGATTGCCAGAACGCGTGCCACTCTCTCCGCAACGGCTGGCGTGAC
>JAQGKN010000625.1 GCA_028290085.1 Hyphomicrobiales bacterium | reverse complement strand
GACGCAGCAACTTTCTTCTCGGCGGCGAATTTTCCAAGTGACGCTGGCGAGCTCAGCCAGCTCGCAATCGCCGTCCATTCACGTGTCAGCGTCGTAGCGCCCACGAACAATGCGTAGTGACCGCATGTGGCGACCAGGCTACGCACCCGGGCTTTGCCGGTGCCGACAAGCGCAAGGACTGACAGCGCCTGATCTTTCGGCGTGACGTCATCGAACTTTCCGCAAAGCACGAAGATCGGAATTCGCACGCGCTTGAGATCGACGATCTGACCAAGCGCTTCGAACGTGCCCAGGGCCAGGCGGTTTTCACGAAACAGCCACGTCAACATTTGCTGGCAATAGACGCCTGGAAGTTGCACGCCATGTCGCGTCCATTTCTCGTAGGTCGTGATCGCGCGCATGTCGCGGTCGCTGAACGAGGCCGGATTCCGCTGGAGCGTTTCGATAGCTGCGCGCTCGTGTCCAAGTCCTGCACCAAGCGCAGACAGAACCTCGCACCCGTCCACGATGCCCGCTTCGGCAGTTCCGATCTCGTCGATCTTCCCAAGTGGCAGGCCTGCAACGAAGCGCGTCATGGACGACGGCCGCGCAGAAACATCCACCGGGGTACCAGCGAGAACGAGCCGTTTGATCTTGCCCGGAAAACGCGCCGCGTGCAGCAACGCGAGCCAGCCACCCTGACAAAGGCCGACGACATTCACATCGCCACCAAGATCATCGATCACAACATTCAGGTCGGAGAGATAAGTGTCGATCGAGAGATGGCGCATGTCCGGGGTCGCCGACTTCCAGTCGGTCAAATAGACCGTGCCATCGCCACTGTTGCAGAGCACCTCAACAAGCGAGTGCCCGCGCATCAGGTCAACCATAGTTGCATCCTGCGCCGCGAATGGCGCGACGATCAGTGTCGTCGCTCCAGAGTTGCGCCGCTTGCGCGCTCCGAATACGCGCAGCCGCATTGTCGGCAGCACGCGATAGATTTCGTTGGCGCTTGCGAAGAGCGATGCCTCCGTATCGCGTGGGCTCAGGCATTCGGAGAACTGCTTGATCCAGTCTCCGCCATCCTCTGGCACCGAAGGTAGTGAAAAGCCACGAAAACGCGCAGCCCCTCCCGATTTGTTCATGTCGTTCGGGCTCATTTTGGACCTCCCTCTACTGCGGGCCGCGTCGTATCCCCCGCTAGAACTTGGCCCGTACCCTCTTAACTGCGCCTAACCGCCATCGCATAAAAGCTGGGGTTTTCTCTAAAATTTGTCCCCGCCCATTCACGAAGTTGGGGTGGGCGAGGCAATAATCTCACTCAGCCGCAACTTTCGTGGACTTCGCATGCTGAATTATCTGCCAGATTCGGGCAGACGTCGCAGGCATTGGAACGTCGCGCACACCATAAACACTTAAGGCGTCGGCAAGTGCATTCGCAACAGCCGGAAGCGCACCCACGCAACCTGCTTCACCTGCACCCTTCACACCCAGAGGATTGCTCGTGGTGGGTACAGGGTTGCTCTTCACTTCAATGGCGCAGAAATTATCCGCGTGCGGCATGGCGTAATCGATGAAGGATCCCGCGAGCAATTCACCGGTCGAAGGGTCGTATGTCAGATCTTCCATCAGCATCTGTCCAATGCCTTGCGCAACACCGCCGTGAATCTGACCTTTCAACAACAATGGATTAAGCACGTTGCCGACGTCGTCCACCACATTGTAGCGCACGATCTCGACCTTTCCGGTTTCTTCGTCGATCTCGAGTTCGCAAACATGGCTGCCGTTAGGGTAGTTCATCAATTCGTTGGCATAGACCGCATTTGCGATCAGGCCAGGCTCCATGTCGTCGGGCAGGTTTTTCGGGTTCGTTGAGCCGCGCGCAACATCGCTGATGGTCAGGCTACTATTAGTCGTACGACTTTTGAAAATGCCATCAGCAAAATCGATATCGTCCACACCGAGCATTTTGGCTGCGATCTTGTGCGCCTTCACAACGATCTTTTCGGCTGCGAGATGCAGCGCCGAGCCTGCGACAGTCGCAGTGCGCGATCCGCCCGTGCCTTCGCCGAAAAACACTGAATCCGTGTCGCCCTGCACATAATGCACATCGTCCGGCTTCACACCGAGACGGTCGCAGACGAGCTGCTTGAAGATGGTCTCGTGCCCCTGACCCTGCGTCACCGCGCCCGAGAGTATTGTGACAGTTCCCGAACGATCGAAGCGAATTTCTGCGCCCTCGAATCCGGGTGCTGCAGCCTTCTCGATGGAATTGGAAAGGCCGATGCCGCGCAGCTTGCCGTGCTTGCGCGACTCTGCGCGGCGCTTTTCGAAGCCCGCCCAATCGGACATTTCGAGCGCGAGATCCATGCCCTTTTCAAACTCGCCGGAATCGTAGGTAAACTTCAGCGGCGTCTTGTAAGGCATGGCTTCGGGCGGGATCAGATTGCGTCGGCGAATGTCCGCCGCGTCCATCTTGAGTTCCCGTGCCGCGAGATCGACCATGCGTTCGAGCACGTATGCCGCCTCGGGGCGGCCGTTGCCGCGATAGGGGCGCATCGGGTTCGTGTTGGTGAAAACGGCGGTGACATCGACGTGAATCGCAGGCGTCGTATAAACACCCGCCAGCGTGCCGAGATTACTCGTCGCGCC
>JAQGKN010000602.1 GCA_028290085.1 Hyphomicrobiales bacterium | reverse complement strand
GTCGGAGGTCAGATAGATACGGCCGCGAATGTCCTCGCCTGCAAGGTCGAGGAAGACCGAGGCCGGCTGCAGAATCGGCGGTTCGGCCCGCGCAAAGCCAGCCGCGACGAGATGAGCCAGGACGGCTTCCCGCCGTCCAGCGTCCCCGGGGCCTTCCGCCACGCGCTTGCCGTTCATGTCCACCGTCCGCATCCTTCTGCCTAATTCGCCACGCTTGTAGCAAGCGCGGGCGCGGGATGCGAAGGATTTCACCTTGAAGGGTGAACGGCCTCTTCTGCCATGCCCTCGCCGCGCCGGACGGGATCGCCCAGGGATAGCGGCTCGGCGTCAACCAGCACAAAGACCATGCGGCACACCTCGGGCCCACGATTGCGCCAGGCATGGTAGGTGCCCCGCTGCACCATGACCTCGCCCGGCCCCATGGTCACGGTCTCGCCTGCGTCGAGCTCCATCTCGATGCTCCCGGAAAGCACCACGATGTAATCGATGGTTTCGGTGCGGTGGCGGCGCGGGTGATTGCCGGGCGGGTATTCCGCGATCATGAAGCGGGTGCCCTTCTCGGGCGGATAGGTGCCGAGCTTGCGCGCACCCATGTCCTCGGCATCCTCGCCAAGGGGCATCGAGGCGGGCGCGCCCTCGGTGCACCAGATGAGGGTCGAGTACTGGCCCGGGCGCGAGTTCTTGATATTGGTCGCGGACTCGTCGATCAGCACCTTGGCTGTGCCTTGCGCGTCGTGGCCGGTGACAATCCGGCGAATGGGCTGCGGTTCGCGCTCGCTCATGTGGTATCCTCCCTCAGTTGTTTTGCGGCACCGGCCTTTTCCGCCGGCCTCCGGGCGCGGCCTCCCGCGCCGCGCCAATTCTGCCACGGTCGCCGGCGGCCGCGCTATCCCCGAGGCTCTGAAAAGCAGAGTCGATCTATCGCCAGCATCAATTGACTTGGCGGGGGCCTTGCCCCTATAAGGCCGCAGCGAATTCGGCACGCGCCGACGTCGTCCAACTTCGCATGCGTTGTCCCACAGACTTCGCGGCTGAAGGCAGGATACGGCGCTAACCTCGACCAACACGGAACCGCCCGGGCCTTGCAAGGCAACCGCGGCGTTCCTCTTGAAACCGGAGCAGACCCGTGAAGCGGACTTACCAACCCAGCAAGATCGTGCGCAAGCGCCGCCACGGCTTCCGCTCTCGCATGGCGACTGTCGGCGGCCGTCGTATCATCGCCGCCCGCCGCGCGCGTGGCCGCAAGCGCCTGTCCGCCTGAGCGACCGCGACTAAGTCTCGCGCAACGAGGGCATAGGCCTGATGAACGGCCATGACAGCGAGAGCCGAGACCGCGACAGCCAAGACCGGCCTAGCCGGAACGACGCGGGCAGCGATAGCCCGCGTTCTTCTTCATGCGCGAGGGCGTTTGCGCGACTGAAGAAACGCGCCGAATTCCTGGCAGTTGCCAAAGGTGCGCGCGTGCATGACAGCGTTTTCACAGTTCAAGCGATCCGGCGCCCCGGGGAAACCGAGGCCGGGCTTGCGCAGAAATCCCGCTTCGGCCTGACCGTCACGAAAAAGACCGGCAATTCCGTCGAACGCAATCGTATCCGACGCCGTCTGCGTGAGGTTTTGCGACTGTCTTCAGCCATTCCGAGAAATTCCCTTTCCGAACCGGCCGCGCATGATTACGTGATCGTCGCGCGACGAGAAGCCCTGTCGCGTGGCTTTACCGATCTCGCACGCGATGTTGCCCGCGCGATCGAACGTATCGACAAGAAGCTCGACCCACGCGGTCAGGCGCCACGCGGCAAAACGCGGAGCAGCTAGACTGCCACGCCGACCTGTCACAGAGACATGCTTGAAGAAGTCGTGCTTAAACGAGACCCGTTCGAACACGATATGCCCGACGACCCGATTTTCGCAGACCGACGAGTGACCAGATGAGCGCCGAACAAAAAAATCTCTTCGTGGCCATCGGCCTGTCGTTGATGGTCCTGATCGGATGGAATTATTTTTACGGCGTGCCGACGGTCGACAAGTCGCGGCAGGTGAACCAGCAGATTCAGGCGCGGCAGGACTCCGGCGTGCCTCCGAATGCTGTGACGCCCGCCTCCCCCGCTGCAAATCCGGAAAATCCCGGTCTGACGCCTCCCGGTACCGTTCAGGGCCAGGCCGAGCCGGTACAGGTCGCCCGCAGCCGTGAGCAGGCGCTCGCACTGAGCCCTCGCATCACCATTGACACACCCGCCCTCACCGGCTCGATCGCGCTGCGCGGCGCGCGCATCGACGACGTGTCGCTGAAGAATTATCGCGAGACGACCGATCCGAAGAGCCCGCTGATCGTGCTGCTGTCGCCGACCGGCGCGCCCGAGCCCTATTATGCTGAAATGGGCTTCGTCGGCGCACCCGGCTCCACCACTCCGCTGCCGAATGCCGAGACGCTGTGGACTGCGCAGAGCCAGACGCTCGGCGTCGGCAAGCCCGTCGACCTGACCTGGGACAATGGCAAGGGTCTGATCTTCCACCGCACGATCAGCCTCGATGACCATTACATGTTCACGGTGAAGGATTCCGTGGAGAACAAGGGCGGCGAACCCGTCACCATGTTCCCCTATGCGCTGGTGTCGCGCCACGGTAAGCCAGTCACGTCGGGCTATGCGGTGCTGCACGAGGGCATGGTTGGTATCGTGGGTGACTCGCGTGTCGTCGAGATCACCTATGACGGGATCGAGAAGGAGACGAAGGCGACCAAGCTGATGGAGGGAACCTCCGGCTGGCTCGGCTTCACCGACAAATATTGGGCCACCGCCATCGTGCCGGAACAGGACGCGCCGTTCAAGGCGCGCTTCTCCGCCGCCGGTGCGCCCGGTGCGCAGCGCATCTACCAGACCGACCTGCTCGAAGACGCCCATGTCATTCAGCCGAATTCGACAGCCGACGTCACCACCACCCGCGTCTTCGCCGGCGCCAAGGAAGTGCAGACGATCGACGCCTATCAGGCAACGCTCGGCATCAAGAACTTCGACCTGATGATCGATTGGGGCTGGTTCTATTTCATCACCAAGCCGCTCTTCCGTCTCATCGACACGATCTACAAGTTCGTCGGCAACTTCGGCCTGGCAATCCTGATTGTCACCGTGCTGGTGAAGGGTGTGTTCTTCCCGCTCGCCAACCGCTCCTATCTGTCGATGGCGAAGATGAAGGCCGCGCAGCCTGAAATGACGCTCATTCGCGAGCGTTACGCCGACGACAAGCAGAAGCAGCAACAGGAGCTGATGGAGCTCTACCGCCGCGAGAAGATCAACCCGGTTGCGGGCTGCCTGCCCGTGGTCGTGCAGATTCCGGTGTTCTTCGCGCTGTACAAGGTGATCTTCATCACGCTGGAAATGCGCCATGCGCCGTTCTTCGGCTGGATCCACGATCTCTCGGCGCCGGATCCGACCAATCTGTTCAATCTGTTCGGCCTGCTGCCGTTCGACCCGACGCACCTGCCCGTCATCGGCCACTTCCTGGCGATCGGCGTCTGGCCGCTGATCATGGGCTTCAGCATGTTCATCCAGATGAAGATGAACCCGGAGCCGAGCGATCCGGTCCAGAAGCAGATGTTCACCTGGATGCCGGTGCTCTTCACCTTCATGCTCGGCACGTTCCCGGCGGGCCTCGTGATCTACTGGACGTGGAACAACACGCTCTCGGTGGCGCAGCAATATCTCATCATGCGCCGCTCCGGTGTGAAGGTGGAATTGTGGGACAATCTGACCGGCCTGTTTGGCCGCAAGACCGCAAAGAGCTGAGCGAGCCCTGCGCCCTACATACGACAGGCGAGATGCGGGGGCCTTTGCCCCCGCGATAGCCGGAAAGAACCAAAATGACCGAGGCCGATGCCGCCGAACTGCGCGAAAGAGGCCGCAAGCTCTTCGCCGGCAATGTCGAATTCATCTGGGCCGCGGCCAAGATCGATGGCTTGCCGCCGATGGGCCCGACCGAAATCGCCTTTGCCGGGCGCTCGAACGTCGGCAAGTCCTCGTTGCTCAATGCGCTGACCGGCCGCAAGGCGCTGGCGCGCACCTCGAACACGCCGGGCCGCACCCAGCAGCTGAACTTCTTCGCCGTGGGCATTCCGGGCGAGGAAATCCTGCGCCTCGTCGATATGCCCGGCTATGGCTTCGCGTCGGCCTCCAAGGAGAAGATCAGCTCCTGGACCAAGCTGATGCACGCCTATCTGCGCGGCCGCTCGTCGCTGGCCCGTGTCTATGTGCTGGTCGATGGCCGCCACGGCCTGAAGCCGCCGGACCTCGAAATGTTCGACCTGCTCGATTCCTCGGCCATGTCCTATCAGGTCATCCTGACCAAGAAGGACGAGTGCAAGAAGTCCGACATCCAGGCCCGCGTCGACGGCGTGCTGGAGGGTCTCGCACGCCGTCCCGCCGCCCATCCGGAAGTGATCTTCACCTCGTCGGAGACCGGCGAAGGCATCGCCGAATTCCAGGAGGGCATCGCACGGTTGCTCTCCGAGCGCGGCGTGCTGGGCTGAACCACATCGGGTTGAGCTTGTCACACAGGGCCGATACAAGGTGACCCTCAGCAGAGGAATGACTCGATGACCGACGCCCCCAAAGGCAGCCCGCAGGAACAGGCCGAGATCCTGATGCAGGCGCTGCCGCACATGCTGCGGTATGACGACACGATCATCGTGGTCAAATACGGCGGCCATGCCATGGGCGACGAGGATGTCGCGCGTCAATTCGCCAAGGACATGGTTCTGCTGGAACAATCGGGCGTGAACCCAGTCGTCGTGCACGGCGGCGGGCCGCAGATCGGCGCCATGCTGACCAAGCTCGGCATCAAGTCCGAATTCGCGGCCGGCCTGCGCATCACCGACCGCGCCACGGTCGAGATCGTCGAAATGGTTCTGGCGGGCTCGATCAACAAGCAGATCGTCGGCTACATCAACGCCGAGGGCGGCCGTGCCATCGGCCTGTGCGGCAAGGACGGCAATATGGTCATCGCCAAGAAGGTGACCCGCAGCGTCGTCGATCCCGGCTCGAACATCGAGCGTCATGTCGATCTCGGCTTCGTGGGTGAACCCGAGCGCGTCGATACGACCGTGCTCGACCAGGTGCTGGGACGCGAGCTCATCCCGGTCCTGGCCCCCGTCGCCATGGGCGCGGACGGCGAGACCTATAACGTCAATGCCGACACGTTCGCGGGCGCTATCGCCGGCGCGCTGGGCGCCAAGCGCCTGTTGTTCCTGACCGACGTGCCGGGTGTGCTCGACAAGGACAAGAACCTCATCAAGCAATTGAGCGTCGACGACATTCGCCGGCTGATCGCGGACGGCACCATCACCGGCGGCATGATCCCGAAGGTCGAGACCTGCATTTATGCGCTGGAACAAGGTGTCGAGGGCGTCGTTATCCTCGACGGCAAGGCGCCACATGCCGTGCTCATCGAGCTCCTGACCGACCACGGCGCGGGAACGCTCATCACGAGGTGACGGCAATTTTTGACAAGGGCGACAAACTCGATCCCAACGCACCGGAGGCAAGGCCCGAGCCCGCCTCCGCGCCGTTGGGCGAGAGCGCGCCCAAGTCCCTGCTGCCGCTCTCGGCGCTGGCTCGTTTCGCCAATGTCGAGACGTGGGTGTTCGATCTCGACAACACGCTGTACCCCGCCGACAGCGATCTCTGGCCCAAGATCGACGCGCGGATCACACTGTTTCTAGCCAATCTCTTCGGGCTCGACGGCATGTCGTCGCGGGCCCTGCAGAAATTCTATTACCAACGCTACGGCACGACCCTGCGCGGCCTGATGGAAGAACATGAGATCTCGTCGGACGAGTTTCTCGCCTTCGTGCACGACATCGACCGCTCTTCGCTGAAGCCCAACCATTCGCTGGCCTCCGCCATTACGCAGCTGCCCGGCCGCAAGCTGATCCTCACCAACGGCTCGCGCGAACACGCCCTGCGCACGGCGGAAAAGCTCGGCATCCACGAGATGTTCGAGGATATTTTCGACATCGTGGCCGCCGACCTTGTGCCCAAGCCCGCAGCCGCGACCTATCAGCGCTTCTTCGACCTTCACGGCGTGGACCCCGCGACAGCAGCCATGTTCGAGGACATTTCGCACAATCTCGTCGTGCCCCACGCACGCGGCATGGTGACGACGCTCGTGGTGCCAAAACTCGGCCAGCACGACCACCGAGAGCCCTGGGAGATAGCAGGGGCCGAGGCCGCGCATGTGGAGTTTGTGACCAACGATCTCGAGGGCTTTCTCGAGGGGTTGATCGACAAGGGTTGATTGCGGCGCGCATGTCATCTGAACTCCGTCATTGCGAGGAGCGAAGCGACGCGGCAATTAAGGAGCTGCAAGACCGCACTGGATTGCTTCGCTTCGCTCGCAATGACGGCATCAAGGCTGGTGCCCGATTTTACCGAGATTAGGCGCCGCCCCATCCGCGCCGCGTGACAGGCGTGCCGTCCCTTGGTAAGCACCCTGCACATATCCGGGCTAAGATCAGGGAAGCCGTCCATGTCGCATGCAGACCTCGCCAAAATCATCGAAGCCGCGTTCGAAGCCCGCAACGATGTGATCGCCTCGACCAAGGGCGAGATCCGCGACGCCGTGAACGAGGCGCTCAACCTGCTCGACAGCGGCAAGCTGCGCGTCGCCGAGAAGGTCGCGGGCAAGACCGGCCCCGAGGCCTGGGCCGTGCACCAGTGGCTGAAGAAGGCCGTGCTGCTCTCCTTCCGCCTCAACGACATGGCGCCGATCTCGGGCGGTCCCGGCGGGTCGACCTGGTGGGACAAGGTGCCCTCCAAGTTCGAGGGCTGGGGCGCCGCCGAACATGGCGCGGCGGGCTTTCGCTCGGTCCCCAACTGCATCGTGCGCCGCTCGGCCTATATTGCGCCGGGCGTGGTGCTGATGCCC
>JAQGKN010000544.1 GCA_028290085.1 Hyphomicrobiales bacterium | reverse complement strand
GACGAAATCGCCGTAGCAAAGATGCTCGTACATGTCGTCGGTCAGCACCCAGACGAGGGGGTGGCGCATCAGCACTTCCGTCACGGCCTTGAGCTCGTCGCGCGTATAGGCGGCGCCCGAGGGGTTGGACGGCGAGTTCAGGATCAGCCACTTGGTGCGCGGCGTGATCGCCTTTTCGAGATCTGCCGGCTGGAGTTTGAAGCTCTTCTCCATGGGGCAGGGCACGAACACGGGCGTGCCGCCGCAGAGCAGCACCATGTCGGGATAGCTGACCCAATAGGGCGCCGGGATGATGACTTCGTCGCCGGGGTTCATGGTGGCCATGAAGGCGTTGAACAGGATGTGCTTGCCACCCGTGCCGACGATGGTCTGCGTCCACTTGTAGTCGAGCTGGTTCTCGCGCTTGAACTTGCGGACGATGGCCTCGCGCAGCGGCGTGATGCCGGAAACAGGCGTATATTTCGTCTCGCCGCGCTCGATGGCGGCGATGCCGGCCTTCTTGATGTGCTCGGGCGTGTCGAAATCCGGCTCGCCGACGGAAAGGCTGATGATGTCGCGGCCTTGCGCTTTCAGATCACGCGCCTTTTGCGTGGCCGCAATGGTTGCGGAAGGCTTCACGCGGGAAAGGGCGTCGGCGAGGAAGGCCATAGCATAGCTCCGAGAATTAGGCTCAGGGTTCATCCCCCTTTCGGGGCGCGGCGGACCCTAGTGCCGGAGGCCTTTCTCGGCAACCTTTCAGCGACGCTTTTTCCGCGTGAAGTCCGGGCGTGAGGGAAATTTAACGCGCGGCGCGCAGGGTGGCCGCGTTTCACGGCTGCTGAATTTGCACCGACATCAATTTTTCAAGCTTGGCCTTTTTGGATGCATGACGGACTCGTTTCCTTTCGCCGCCTGATGGGTGAGGTGATCCTCGCCTGCTCGATGGTCATGATTCTGGTCGGGGCGGGAATTGTCTTCTTCCAGCTCGCGCCCGGCCCGGATCAGCGGTTCAACCGCGAGCATGTCGTGATGGGACACGACTTCTCTCATTTCTGGATTGCCGGATCGGCGGTGCTCGACGGGCACCCCACGGATGCCTTCGATATCGATACGCACGAGGCGAACCAGCGGCGCTACTTTGGCACCGATGTGCCTACGTTTGGCTGGCATTATCCACCGCCCTTCCTGCTGCCGGCCACAGCTCTGGCGCTGCTGCCGCTGCCGCACGCCTTCGCGGTCTGGATGATCTCGACCAATGCGCTGCTGCTGTTCGCTCTCTGGCGGATCGTTCCGGGCTGGCGGCTGCAGGTCGTGGCGCTGGGCTCGCCAATCCTGTTCCAGAACATCAATTACGGGCAGAACGCCGCACTCTCGGCGGCGCTGGTGGCACTCGCACTCACGCCGTTCATCCGGGGGCGTTCGGTGTCGTCCTGGGCTCTCGGCTTGCTCAGTTACAAGCCCAATCTCGGCTTGCCGATCCCCTTCGTGCTGGCCGGGTCGGGCGCCTGGAAGACGATAGGCGGCATTGCATGCGTCATCGGCGCGCAGGTGCTCGTTTCCGGCTGGCTGCTCGGGTTCGACACGTGGCGCGCCTTCATTCGCAGTCTTTCCACGTCGGAGGAGATTTTGCTGGAGGCCATGGGGGCAGGCGTTGCGCGATATGACAGCGCTTTCGGTGCGGCGCGCGTCCTTGGCTTGACGGTTTCCGCGGCCTTTGCCGTGCAAATCGCATCTGCAATTCTGGCGGTTCTTCTGTGCACTTGGGCGTGGCGCGGGAAGGGCGACCGTCGTCTGAAAGCAGCTTTGCTGATTGCGACGCTGCTTCTCTGCACGCCCTACCTGCTGGAGTACGAGCTTTTGTTGTTGTTGCCAGCCGCCGTCATGTTGTTCGCTTATGCGCGCGAGCGTGGCTTTGGGGACTGGGACGTACCCATGCTGGCGCTGCTTTGGGCTTTACCGATGATCTCGCAAAGCGCCGCCGCGTTGCTGCATTTGCCCTTAGGATTTGTGGCAATCGTCTGCTTCTTAGTCTCATCCTCTACAGGCTGCGGCGCGAGAGACTGAGGCCGATCTGAAAGGATTTGGCAACCTTTTTTATGTCCGAGCCGTTGAACGGTCACGAGGCCGGTCGAGCTTGTGCGCCAACGCACAGCAAGCTCCGGCGATACCAGTCACTCTCAGGCGAGATCATCACGGAGCGGGTCATGTCGATTACCGATCATTTCGAACCAGTGGAAGACGCCGGTTTCACCCAGGGCATCGACCCGGATTCCGCGCGCCGCCAGTTCAACATGTCGGCAGGACTTGCAGCTGTGCTCGGCGTTGTTGCGATTGCGCTGACCTTTGTCGTGCCGGTGAAGCCGGTGGACGTGTCGCGTGAGCACTTGCAGATGACCGTTCAGGCCCCGCAAAAGGTTCAGGTTCGCCATGCGGCACAGAATGCGGAACAATTTCCCGGCGGCTGACGGGACGGGCACCTTCGGGACGGCTTGACAGTAGTGCACTTCCCGGGCTCCCATCCGTCAGGCTCCGGGATGAAATCGGGGCTCACCGGAGGTTTCCCATGCGCTCATTTATCCTCGCCAGCGTGATCGCCGCCGCGTTTGCGGGCTCAGCCTTTGCACAGACAGCAACGCCTGCAGCCCCCGCCAAGCCTGCCGCGCCGCCCATGGCCGCCCCAGCCAAGCCCGCCGCAGCTCCGGCAAAGCCCATGGCCGCTGCTCCGCGCGCGGCGCTCCTCGATATCAACTCGGCCACGAAGCCTGAGCTGATGGCCCTTAAGGGCATCGGCGACGTGCGCGCCGACGGCATCATCAAGGGCCGCCCTTACAAGGGGAAGGATGACCTGGTGCAGAAAAACATCGTGCCCAAGGCCGTCTATGACGACATCAAGGACAAGA
>JAQGKN010000529.1 GCA_028290085.1 Hyphomicrobiales bacterium | reverse complement strand
GCTGGTTATGCCGATCCTGCAGGGACCTATGCGACCAATGTCATGGGCACGGTGAACACGCTCGAGGCTGCGCGGCAGTGCCCGAACCTCAAGGCGGTGGTCGTCGTGACCACTGATAAATGCTACGAGAACCACGGCGGCGCTGAGGCATTTCAGGAAAGCGATCCGCTTGGGGGCTTCGATCCCTATAGCAACAGCAAGGCCTGTTCCGAACTCGTGACGAGTTGCTATCGCGACAGCTTCTTGCGGCACGCCGGTGTGACACTCGCGTCGGCACGTGCTGGCAACGTGATTGGTGGCGGTGATTTCGCGGCCGACCGCATCGTGCCCGATGCCGTGCGTGCATTCATGGCACATCAGCCGCTGCAGGTGCGCCGGCCCGACGCGGTGCGTCCGTGGCAGCATGTACTTGAGCCGCTCTTCGGTTATCTGCTGCTTGCGGAGAAGGCGTTCAGCGAAGGCGATGGTTTTGCTGAAGGCTGGAATTTCGGGCCGGGACCGGCCAACGAGCGCAATGTTGAGGCGCTGATAACGTGCTTCATGCAGGCGTGGGGAGAGGGCGCGCAATGGGCGCCCGACCGCACGCCGCATCCCCACGAGGCGCCAGTGCTGCGGCTCGATACATCGAAGGCTGCAAATCGTCTTGGCTGGTCGTGCCAGCTCGACTTTGACGAGACAATCGCGTGGACGGCAGATTGGTACCGCGCGGTCGCCACGGGTTCCGATGCGCAGGAGATGATGCTTTCGCAAATCCAGGCTTATCTCGGCCAGAGGCTCAAATTGACCTCGCCCTTTACAGCAACTCCGAGCGAGGTCGCCCATGTGCGCCGCTCTGTCGCTTGAGCGCTCGTCTGGCCGGTGCGCAGCTGCGCGTCGTCGCGTCACCTCCATGTCGCATCGCGCCAATTCCGCACATCTGGGCTCGTCGCTGAGCTGCATCGAAATTCTCGATATGGTCTACAGCTGCGCTGATATCACAGCGGAGAACGCTGCCGCCGCCTTGCGCGACCGTGTCGTTTTTTCCAAGGGCCACGCGGCCATGGCGGTTTATGCGACGCTCGAGCAGCATGGGCTGATTGATCCCGCGCATCTCGACGTTTATCTGCAACCAGACACCGCACTGTGGGGGCATGTCACGCGCACGCCGCATGTTCCCGCGCTTGACGCCAGCACGGGATCGCTCGGCCATGGGCTCTCGCTGGCTCTCGGCTTCTGCATGGCGCATCGGCTGCGCAAGCGGCCGGAGCTCTCGACCTTCTGCATTCTCTCGGACGGCGAATGCGACGAAGGCTCGACGTGGGAAGCTGCCATGTTCGCCGGTGCTCGCGGCTTCGACAGTCTGACAGCTATCGTCGACTACAATCATATCCAGAGCCTTGCGCCGACGCGCGAGGTCATGGATCTCGAACCCTTTGCCGACAAGTGGCGCTCCTTCGGCTGGGAGGCCTGCGAAGTGAACGGGCACGATGCGGCTGCGCTGCACACCGAACTGACGCGCTCGCGCGCCGGTAAGCCTCGCGTGATCCTTGCGCATACGGTCAAGGGCAAGGGCATTCCGCGCATCGAGAATACGGTTGCATCCCATTACAAGCCTGCGCTTGCCTGCGATCTCACGGAGGCCTGATGCGCAACCGAATTATGGAATTGATCCGCGTACAGGCAGCTGTCGACGAGAACGTCCTTTTCCTCACAGGTGATCTTGGCTTTTCGGTCGTCGAGCCGCTGGAGGAGGCGCTCGGCGAACGCTTCATCAATATGGGGATCGCCGAAGCAAACATGCTCTCGGCCTCCGCGTCGCTCGCGGCCTGCGGGTTCAAGCCTTATGTCTATTCCATCGCGCCCTTTGTGACGGTGCGTTGCCTCGAGCAGATCCGCAACGACGTCGCCTATCAGAAGCGTGCCGTGCGCATCATCGGTGTCGGCGCGGGCTTTTCCTATGGCTCGCTGGGGCCATCGCATCACTCGCTCGAAGACGCGACGTTGATGGCTGCTCTGCCGGGCATGATGGTGTTCAACCCCGCCAACGTGGCCGAACTCGACCGTATCTTTGCGTTGTCGAAGGACGATCGGCGCCCGGCTTATTTCCGTATTCCGCGCGAAAGCGGATCGATGCAGGATGCGCCGGAGTTCGGGCTGCACGATGCCGTTTATCGGCTACGCGAAGGCGCGGATGTGACACTCGTGTCGAGCGGTGTCAGTCTGGCCGAAACACTCTCAGCTGCGGACCGCTTGGCCGATACCGGTATCAGTGCCGGCGTGCTCAGCGTGCCCGTGATCCAGCCGTTTCCCGCTGCGGCTTTTGCGCAGCATGCAGACGTCGCGCCTCTGGTCAGCGTGTTCGAGGGCTATCGCGGCAATCCGCTGTCGCTTGGTATCATGGAAACGCTTCTCTCGACGGGGCTGCGCAATCGCTTTCTCGATCTTTGCGCGCCGCATGAATTCGCACAGGTCGTCGGCAACACGGGAGCTCTGCGGGCGAGGGCCGGGCTTGACGCGGAAAGCATCGCGCGACGCGTGGAAGCATTCGTGCGGCTGGATCAGCCTGCACGAAAGGCTGGCTGATGCGCGTCTTCCTGACAGGCGCTACCGGCTTTCTGGGACGCGCAGTCGCCATCGAGCTCGAAGCGCGCGGGCATGTCGTGAGCCGCCTCGTTCGTCCAGCGCCGTCTCGTGTGTTAGCCCGTCAGGACATTGTGGGCGATCTGTTCGACGCTTTGAGCTATCGCGCAGCTCTCGTTGGTTTCAAGCCGGACGCCATCGTCCATTGCGGTTGGTGGGGGGTCGCTGGCGCTAACCGAAATGATCGACGCCAGCTCGACAATATCGTCGCTACAGGTGCTCTCGTTGAGGCCGGGATTGCTGCTGGTGCGCGCATCTTCGTGGGCACGGGCTCTCAGGCCGAGTATGGCCCATGCGGCGGGCGCATCCGCGAAGATCATGCGCGCGATCCCACAACGCTCTATGGTGTTGCAAAGGTTGCTTCTGGTCAGGCCTTTCTTTCTCTTGTGGAACAAGCGGGCGGACGCGCAGCTTGGGGGCGGGTGTTCTCGCTCTATGGACGCGATGACGAAGCGCCCTGGCTCATTCCCTCGCTCATTCGCGATTTCAAGCGCGGACAGGCGCCTGCCGTGACGCGTTGCGAGCAGGTGTGGGATTACCTGCATGTCAGCGATGCCGCGCGCGCTGTTGTGGCGCTCGTCGAATGCGAGGCGGCGCGTGGCATGTTCAACATTGGTTCAGGTGAACCGATTGCGTTGCTGGACGTGGTGACGACGTTGCGCGATATGCTCGCCCCCGAGATCGAGCCCTTGTTCGGCGCGGTTCCCTATCGGCCCGATCAAGTCATGCATCTCGAAGCAGACGTGCAGCGTCTGCGTGAAACGACGGGCTGGTTGCCGCGTGTCACGCTGCTGGAAGGTCTGCGCGAGTCCGCCGGGGTACAGGGGCCGTGACGAACGAAGCCGCGAACGTCAGATTTACAATCACGTCGCTTCTGCGCCGGCATCGCCCGTTGCGCTTCCTCCTTGCGGGCGGCCTCAACACGATGTTTGGTTACGCCGCCTTCTACAGTGCCTTCGAGCTGACGGGGCGCATGGTGCTGGCTTCGGTGATCTCCAATGCCTGCGGCATTCTTTTCAATTATGTGACGATCGGCGGCTATGCCTTTGGTGTTCGGGATGCTCGTCGTCTGACGCGCTTTGTCGCCATGTATGGGCTGATCCTCATTGCCAATATCACGGGCTTGCATCTGCTGGTGTCCGCGAATATCGGCGCGCCGCTCGCACAGGCCATGCTCATTCCGCCGCTTGTGGCGCTGTCCTATCTCCTCAGTCGTGGCTTCGTCTTCACCGGGACGATTTCGCCGGAGCGACATTCATGAAAACGATTTCCATCATCACGCCCTGCTACAATGAAGAGCTGAACATCAGGGAATGCTACGCCGCCGTGAAGGCGCTGTTCGATGGGCCTCTATCAGCCTATCGCCGCGAGCACGTGTTCTGCGACAACGATTCCGGCGACCGCACGGTGGAGATCCTGCGCGAGATTGCGGCGGCCGATCCCGATGTGCGTGTCATTCTGAACGCGCGTAACTTTGGGCCCATGCGCTCGAACTACAATGGCGTGATGGCGGCGACGGGGGATGCCGTGTTGTTGTTCATGCCCGCAGATTTGCAGGATCCGCCGAGCCTCGTGCCGGAATTCGTGGCGCTGTGGGAGCAGGGCTATGAGGTCGTCTACGGCATCCGCAAAATCCGTGAAGAGGGATTGGTCATGCGCTCCGTGCGGGGCGTCTATTACCGCATCCTGACCCAATTGACCGAGCTACATGTTCCGCCGGGCGTAGGAGACTTCCAACTCGTGGATCGCAAGGTCGTCGATGCCATGCGCGAGATCCGGGACTCCTATCCCTTCATGCGGATGATGACCTTCGAATGCGGGTTCAAGGCGGTCGGCATTCCTTATCGCTGGTCGGCGCGGCAGCGTGGGATCTCGAAAAACTCGTTCCTGCGGCTGGTTGATCAGGCACTCAACGGTCTGGTCACTTTCACGCTGGCGCCGCTGCGCCTGTTGCTGCTCGTCGGCTTCGTCGTGGCGACGCTTTCGATTCTTTATGCGCTCCTGAACCTCATCCTTGGACTGGTGCTCTACCAGAAGCTCGCCGAGCCCGGCATTATGACGATCATCACCGCTGTTTTCTTTTTTGGCGGCGTGCAGCTTTTCTCGCTCGGCGTGATCGCTGAATATATGATGGCGATCTATCATCAAGTGCGCCAGAAGCCTGTGGTTTTCGAGCGCGAACGCATCAACTTCTGACGCGTCGCGCGACTTGGCCTCTAGAGCGCACCGCAAGAAGAGACAGGGGA
>JAQGKN010000515.1 GCA_028290085.1 Hyphomicrobiales bacterium | reverse complement strand
TGCTTCCATGAAGGGCGCACCGGGGAAGAGACGGTCGAGAACGGCCTGACGCGCAGCCTTATCCGGCTTGCGCGAAAGCTCCTCGGCCGGGATGCGCGCGGTCAGCATGGCCACGATGAGATCGCGGCCCAGCATCGGCAGGGCCGCGAACACGCAGCCGACGAGGTCGCGCGCGAAAGCGTGGTCGGGATGATCCTCCCGGAAGGGCGCGCGGTTGGTGTGCCCGAGATGGGGCACGACCAGCCATTCCGCCTTTCGCGGAAAGCGGGCACGTAACGCCTCTTCCTCGCGTGCCACATAGAAGCGGTTCAGCCCTTCGTACAGCACGAACTCGTAGCCCTGCGCCAAAAGCAGCGGCTCCCAGTCGTGATGGGCCTCGGCCATGCTGCCCGGCGCGACGGATTCAAGCAAGATCACGCGCGGGCGCAGGCGCGCCCAGTCGATGCCTTGGAGCACATCGCCCTCGGCGCCCTCGACATCGATCTTCAGGATGTCGACGCGCGGCAGGGCGTAGTCGCGCGCGAGCGCGGCCAGCGTGGTCATGGGCATGCGGCGCGTCGTGTAGCCCGCGCCGAATTGTTGCGCGCCGGCTGCGATCTCGGCATGGACCGTCGAGAAGCCGTGTAGCCGGTCGACGACGTGGAAATCCACCTCGCCTTCCTGCTCGACGACGAGGCTGGCGATGGCGATATCGCGTGGGCGGATGTGGGCATAGAGCGCGGCGAGATCGGCCTGCGGCTCGATCACAAGGCCCCGCCAGCCCTGGAGGTAGAACCAGCAGGTGACATTATCCGCCACCGGATGGCCCGCGCCGACATCAATATAGAAGCCCTCGCTCTGACCGGCGAAGGCTTGGGCGAGATGATAATCCTCGAGATGCTGCGCGTAGGAGAGATCCATAGGGCCCCCGATGCCGGTTTGCCCGAGCAGCCTACAGCAGATGCCCGGGCCTTGCATTCCCGCGCGCGATCCCCGATCCTGACGCAAAGTTGGCTCAAGCCAGCGCAGAGCCCCCGCAAGAGGGCCGCAGGGAGAGAGACATGGATTTCACGCTGCCCGAAGAATTGCGGATGCTGCGGGACAATGTGCGCCGCTATGTCGATTCGCGCATGATTCCGTTCGAGCGGGAAACGCTCGAGAATGACGAGCTGAAGCCCGAGTGGCGCGAGAAATTCCAGCGCGGGGCACACGATCTCGGCATCTGGATGATGGAAGTGCCGGAGGAATTCGGCGGGCCGGGCTTAGGCATCATGCCCCGCGTGATCGTCTGGGAGGAGCTCGCCCGCACCATCGCTTTGCCCTCGCGCGGCGAGAGCATGATGGGGCCGAGCGTGCGCGCCATCCTGTTTTCGCTTGAAGGGGAGATGCGCGAGAAATACCTCCTGCCCGTCCTGCGCGGCGAAAAGCGCGCCTGTTTCGCGCAGACCGAGCCGGATGCGGGCTCCGACCCCGGCTCGATGCGCACGACCGCCGTTCGCGACGGCGACGATTACGTCATCAACGGCGTGAAGCGCTATATCAGCCATGCCGACAAGGCCGACTTCGCGCAGGTGATGGCGGCGACCGACCGCGCCAAGGGCTCGCGCGGCGGCATCTCGTGCTTCCTCGTGGACATGAACACGCCCGGCGTGAAAATCACGACCAAGTACCAAACCATGATGGGCGACGCGCCCTGCGAGATCGTGTTCGACAATGTGCGCGTGCCCGCGACCCACCGCGTCGGGGCGGAAGGCGAGGGTTTTGGTTTCGCGCAGAAGTGGCTGGGGGTCGGGCGCATCAAGCATGGCGCGCGAGCGCTGGGCGTGGCCGAACGATGCCTCGAACTCGCCGTGTCCTATGCCAAGCAGCGCGTCACCTTCGGCAAGCCGCTGGCGGATCGGCAGGCCATCCAGTTCATGCTGGTGGATTCCTACGTCGAGCTGAAGGCCGCGCGACTCATGGTCTATGAAGCGGCCTGCAAGCTCGATGCGGGCGAGGACAATCGTGTCGACGCCTATATCTCGAAGTCAAATGCCGACGAGATGGCCTTCCGCGTGGCCGACCGCTGCATGCAGATCCACGGCGGCATCGGCCTCACCACCGATTTGCCGATCGAGAAGATGTGGCGGCAGCAGCGCAGCTATCGCATTACCGAAGGTGCGACGGAGGTGATGAAAATGGTCATCGCCCGGCACGTGTTGAAAGCTTATTGAGCCCTGAATTTTGAAGGATCGGCGCAAGATCGATCCGGCCGGGAGGATACCATGGCGAAACTTCTGTTTCATGCAGACAGGCGCGTGCTCGTAATCGCACTGGCCGCTCTCGCGAGCACTACGCCCGCGATGGCCGATCCGGTCGCTGATTTCTACACGGGCAAGACCGTGCGCATGATCATCCGCACGGGCGTCGGCGGCGGATACGACCAATATTCGCGCCTGCTCGCGCGTTTCATCGGCAAGCATATTCCCGGCAATCCGACGATCTTGCCGGTGAACATGCCGGGCGGCGGCGGCATCGTGGCGGCCAATTACGTGGCGCAGGTTGCGCCTCAGGACGGGACCATCCTGACCATGGTGGGTCAGGGCCTCGTCGTCGATCAGGCTTTGGGCCTCAATTCGAGCTTCAAGGCCGATCTGCGCACATTCGGCTGGGTTGGCAATCTCTCGAAGTCCAATCAGCTGACGGTGGCGTGGCATACGTCGAAGACGAAAAGCTTTGCCGATGCGCAGAAGCGCGAGACGCTGATCGGCTCGACCGGCGCAGGATCGATCTCGACGCAATTGCCCGCCTTCTACAACAATGTGCTCGGCACGAAATTCAAGATCGTCGTGGGCTATCCCGATGGGCGCGACGTCGATCTGGCGATGGAGCGCGGTGAGGTCGAGGGACGCGGCACCAACCCGTGGGCGAGCTACCGCGCCAACTCGCCACGCTATGTCAGCGACAAGCTGATCGTGCCGCTGATCCAGGCCGGATTGACGAAAGAGGCCGACCTGCCGGACGTGCCGCTGATCATCGATCTCGTGAAACCGGAGGAACGTCCGCTGGCCACTTTCATGGCCAAGGCCGTGAGTGTGGGACGTCCCATCGCCACGACGCCGGGCACCCCTCCGGAACGCCTGGCAGCCCTTCGCAGGGCCTTCGACGCGACACTGAAGGATCCCGAGTTCATTGAAGCGGCGGCGGCCCAGCGGGCCGAAATCGACACCATGACCGGGGTCGAGCTAGAGGCCACCGTGCGGGATCTCATCGGCGCCCCACCCGAAATCCGCGAGCGCGTGAAAATCGCCCTGCAGCCCAAGGACCGAGACCTCGTGACTGCACCCGGATCTGACAAGGGCGCAACAAAGGCTGAGAAATGATCGAGCGGCAATGGTCGAGCCTCGGCGCTCGCGATCTCTTCCACGTGTCCGTCAGCGGTCATGCGGAAGGCTCGCTCGAAGACGAAACGGACCGCGCCATCGCCACGGCCATTGCTGAAATCGAGGCGGCCGGGTTTTCGTCCGGCCACATCGTTCGAAGCCGTCTTTTCGCGCGCGACCGCGAGGCGCGAAGCCGTGCCAGCGACCGCCGCCGCGCTCTTCTGGTGGGGACGCTGCGCGGGTCGAGTTCGAGCTTCTGCGACGCGGAACGCTTGAGCCCCGATGCGCGCATGAGCATCGATCTCGTGGCGATGCGTCCGCGACATGGGGAAGCGCGCAAGATCGTGCGGGAATATGAACCCGCGATTGCGCCGCCGATGTTCGTGATGCTCGACGGGCTCGTCTTCCTGTCCGGCATCACCGACATCACGCCGGGCCTGCCGATGCAGATCGACACAATACGCAACTCAGTCGAGCGTTCATTGCGACAAGCCGGCACGCATCTGGGTGCCGCGCGGCTCATGAGCGTTTTCCTCGCGAAGGGCGAAGATCCGCAGCACGCACGTGCCTTGATCGACGCTGCCTTCGGGACAATCGCCTGCCCGTTTACGCTGAGCAGTGTCGAGGCCTATTCGGCGCCGCAGAAGCGGATCGAGATCGAAGTCACCGCCGCCATGGCGTGACCTGCGACCCCTAAACGCCTTGTAGAAAAGTCTAAGAGGCGGGATAAAAGAGGCCAGTCGCCAACGCGGCCTTCACGGCCCGACTCGTGGCCGATGCTCAACAACATGCGGGGATGGAAAAGAGATGGGTGAATTTGCGCTCGGACAGGCAGTTCCACGTTTCGAGGATCCCCGGCTCATTCGCGGTGGCGGACGTTTCGCCGATGATCTCGGCCTGCCCAACATGGTCCATGGCATCGTCCTGCGCTCGCAATACGCCCACGCCCGCGTTCTGAACATCGACACCAGCCGCGCCTTGGCCGCCCCAGGCGTGCTGGCCGTGCTGACCGGCAAGGATTGGGCGGAATCGGGCTTCGCCGACCTGCCTGTCGCCAAGGGCCGCAAGAAGCGCGATGGTTCACCCATGTACAGTCCTCGCTTCCCCGCGCTGGTGCAGGACAAGGTGCGTTGGGTCGGCGATTACGTCGCCTTCATCGTCGCGGAGACGCGGTTCCAGGCCCTCGATGCCGCCGAGATGATCGACGTCACTTATGAGCAGCTGCCCGCCAACACCGTCACCGGCGAGGCCGTAGACGAGGGCAAGCCACTCGTCTGGGACGATTGCCCCAACAACATTTCATTCGTGCATCTGGAAGGCGACAAGGCCAAGACCGAAGAGGCCTTCGCCAAGGCCGACCACATCATTCGGCATAAATTCGTCATCAACCGCGTCACCGCCGCAACCATGGAGCCACGCGCCTGCGTTGGCCAATATGATGCCGCAGCCGACCGCTACACGATCCACACAACGCTGCAGCGCGCGATCCATTATCGCGGACAGCTCGCACGTGTGCTGCGCATTCCCGAAAGCAAGCTGCATGTGATCGCAGGCGACATCGGTGGCAGTTTCGGCATGAAGTCGGGCGTCTACAACGAAGTCGGCCTCGTGCTGCTCGCCTCCAAGCTCGTGGGTCGTCCCGTGAAATGGACGAGCACGCGCTCCGAAGCCTTTCTCAGCGATGCGCAGGCTCGTGACAATGTAACGGAAGCAGCACTTGCACTCGACAAGG
>JAQGKN010000482.1 GCA_028290085.1 Hyphomicrobiales bacterium | reverse complement strand
GACGCATCGGTCGAGCGCAACACCGCCGACATGAGAAGAAATGTGAGGGGCACGAAGCCGACGCCTTCGATCAGCATCATGCCCCAGAGCGAGTAGACGTTGAGAGCCTGTTCACGCTGCAAGAGCGACATGATGAGGTCGTTGATGGGGCCCGCGCGCCCGAGCAGCAACAACCAGGCGACAACATAGAGCACATGCGGGACGCCGAGCGAAATGATGGCCGCGAGGAACGCGAGCTTACGTCCCGGTGCGTTGGTGCGCTCGACCACAAGGGCCTGAACCGTTCCGATCACTATGGCGATGATCGACGAGCCAAAAGCGTAGAGCAGCGTATTGACCAGGCTCGGAAGGAAGAAACGGCCGGATACCAGTTGCTGATAGAAGCGGAAGGTGAACTCGCCGGCAGATCCGTCAGGCCCGGTCTCGTGCAGGCTCGCATTGATCAGAAATATCGCGGGCGGCGCCACAAGCACGAGCAGGATGGCGATCAAGAAAAGGACGAGTGGCGAGATCCTCAAAAACTCGGGAATCCGGAAAACATCCATTGTGGCGGGGGAACGCTGGGGTTCATCCAATTGTGTGGTCAATGGCACGTTTCCGGTTGCATCGTTTTGTCGTCGTATTTGTAAATTCGTTCAGCGGAAGAGTTCCTCGAAGATCTGCTGCGACCTTTGCGTGTAGCGATTGAGCTGTTCAGAACCGACGAATAATTCCTCGACGTCAGCTGTTTTTGGAACGATGGGCGCGAGTACCTCGAGTGGCGGTACGTCATCCCGCACGGGGAAATATTCTGCCTTTGCAAAAATCTGCTGGCCCTCTTTCGACAGGATGAAGTCGGCAAGCAGCATGGCTGCGAACGGATGCCGCACGCCTCTGGGGACGACCATGGTTCCCGCCGTCGTCGGCACCGGCGACAGCAGCTGTGAATTTACAGGAGCGCCTTTCGCTTTGCTGATCAGCGGATGGTGGGCGAAAATATTCAACGCGATCGGGAATTCGCCTGCGATCACCCGGTCGACTAGCGTGCGCGCACTGCCGGAACCGAAGTTAATGATTTTCTGCTGCGCGAGCTTGGTCAAATACTCGGCGGCTTTTTCCTCGCCGCGCGCAAGGCGGACCGAGGTAATGAACAGCGGCGTTCCGCTAGAGGTGCCTATGCGCCAAGCGAGTTTTCCCTTCCAGCGCGGATCGAGAAGATCGTCGTAGGTCTTGGGAACCTGATCGGGCGGCACCAGTTTGGTATTATACGCGATGCTGAAATAGCTGACGCGGGTGCTTGCCCAGTTGCCGCGCGGATCGCGATAGATTTCGGGCAAGTCGTTGGTCGCGGGTGTCGAGAACGGGACAGTCAGCCCGGCTTCCACCGCGAGTTCGCCGACGCCCGTTCCCTCTACAAGATCCGCCACCACATTGTTGGCGCGCACCTCCGCCGAGATCTTGGCGACGATCTCCTCAGTGTCGCCACGCCAATAGGTCAGCTTCACGAAGGGGTATTTTTTCATGAAGGCATCGGCGAGCGGACGCAGCGCCTGATTGACGATGGCTGCCGAGTAGAGGACGACCTGTCCCTCCTTGCGCGCGCCATCGACAAGCTGCTGCTCGCGATCGGGCGCGCGGGTCGTCAGGATTTCTTGTGCCCGCGCCGGTCCCGCGCCCGACAGTGCGGCTGCAAGGAAAAACGCGGAACATACTCTCGGCGCTCTCCACGCGAAGATTACAAGTTTCGTCAATGCCATATCGTGCTCTCCCGGCGCATCTGTCGCGCGGTGATTTTTTGGTGGCTTCCTGCTGTCGAAGATGAAGCCTCAGGCGCCTTTCCAGTGCACGCCGGACCCGGCTTCGCGCGGCAGACGCAATTCGCCGTCGACAATCTCGATGCCCTCGAAACGATCATCGAGAAGGCGCGCAAATTCGCCGAGTTCGCCGGCGTATTTCGCACCTGGCAGAGCGCAGGCGAGATGTACCGCATGCGCTGAGAGGAGCCGCGGGCCGACAGCTGCGCCGAGGCGATAGGCAACACCCGCCTGCTCGCACAAGCGCGCGGCGGCGATCGTGTTGCGAAAGCCGCCGAGCTTCGGGATCTTCAGGCTCACGGCATCGACGGCGCGGCGTGTCACGAGCTGATAAATCTCAGCAAGGGATCCCGCGGCCTCATCGGCTTCCACGGTCACGGGCACCGTACGCGTCACGAGCGACAGTCCCTCGAAATCGTCCGCCGGCACCGGCTGCTCGATGAGGTCTATATTGAAATCCGCCATGCGATTGATCGCGATGATCGCGTTCTTGGCGGAATAGGATTGATTGGCATCGATGGTGAGATGCACGTCGTCACCGACCTGCTTGCGGATGGCCGCAACGCGCGCGACATCCTCCTGCACATCGCCATGTACCTTGATCTTCAGGTAGCGATAGCCTTCGTCGACAAGCTTCTGCGCCTGAGCCGCCATTTCCTGGGGCGTCTTGATGGCGAGAATGCGCAGGATCGGCACGCGGTCACGAACCTTTCCGCCGAACAATTGATAGAGCGGGACACCGAGCCGCCGCGCGAGAAGATCGTGCAGGGCGCAATCAATCGCGGCCTTGGCCTGTGGCGCGCCGCGCAAAGCCCTGTCGAGCGAAGCGCCGATCGCGCCGATATCATCAGCGTCGCGCTCGATGACCTGCGGACGAAGATAGGCGAGTTCAGCGTCCAGCCCTGTCTTGATGGCACCCATATGCGGGGTCGCCGAGGCGTAACCGAAGCCCTCGTTGCCCTGTTCGTCAACGATCCGCAGAATGCAGCCTTCCGTCACCGGACTCGCGCCAAGCGCGAATTTCCAGGTCGGGTCTTCCTTGCGCATGACGTTAGGATGCGATTCGTACTCGCGAACAATCACGGCCGACCTCCCTGAACTTATTTTATCCGGCCCGCCTTTTTGGCGTAGCTCGACAATCATCCCGTTCCCGGGCGGACTGAGTTTCCATTATTCGCCGTGCATGAGGCGTTGGCAAGCGCAAGCCGCGAATCAATGAAAGAGGTCGCCGATCATTTGCTCGGAAGCCGGCGTGTACTGGACGAGCGCTTCGGGTGATATGAACTGCTCGGATACGCTGGCCAAAGCATCCGTGATGGGCTTGAGATCGGGCCTCGTCGGCACATCCGATCGCGTCGGGAAATAGCCCGCATTGGCGAGGATGGTCTGGCCCTCGTGCGAGAGAATAAAATCAACAAGCAGCATCGCCGCATGGGGATGAGGCAATCCCTTGGGGATGATCATCGTCCCGACCGTCGTCGCCACCGGCTCCATCAGGATGGATTGCGAGGGTGCGCCTTTCGCGTGACTGATCAGCGGATGGTGCGCGAATATGTTCAGCGCCATGGCGAACTCGCCCGCGATGACACGGTCGATGAGACCGCGCGCGCTCGTACCCGTCAATCCGGCAACGTTCTGCGTTGCAAGCTTTGCCAGATAGTCGCGCGCCCGCTCCTCGCCCCACTTCAATCTGAGATTCGTGACGAAGAGGTCCGCGCCACTGGCGCTGCCGGTGTGCCAGACCATCTTGCCTTTCCAACGCGGGTTCAGCAGGTCTTCGTATGTTTTGGGCGCCTCGCCGGGCGGTACGAGCTTCGTGTTGTAGCCAACTCCGAAGAAACTGCGGCGCGTCGCCGTCCAAAGTGCATGGGGATCGCGGTAGGTCTCCGGGATGCCTTCAATCGCAGGCGTTGCATAAGGTTGCGCAAAACCCGCCTGGATCACCGCTTCGCCAACGCCCGTGCCCTCCACGACGTCAGCGGCGACTTTTCCGGCCCTCTCTTCTGCCGACAGCTTCGTGAAGATGCCCGAGGATTCGGCGCGCCAGTAATTGACCTTGATGAACGGGTATCGCTTCGAGAAGGCGTCCGCGAGGGGCCGCAGGGCCTGGTTGACGATCATCGCCGAGTACAACATCACTTCGCCTTCGCGGCGAGCGCCTTCCACGAGCCGCTGTTCCCGGTCGTTACCGGTCAAGAGCAATGGCGCTTCTTCTGCGCGAAGCTCTTGCGCAATGCACGATCCGCAAAGCGTGAGAAGAGTCAGCGCGAGGCAAAGGCCTCGTTCGCGGAACGTCGTCGCCGGCATTTCATCCTCCCCACCTGTATGTGCACGAGGGTCCTTCCGACCATCGCCGTCGCCGCTTGTTGTCACGGCGATCATTATGCTGTTAATTTTAGGCACAGCGTTCACGGCTTGTCATCTGGGGAGAGGACAGGCCAAAAAGTGGACCGTAAAAAACAATGGGAGGACGGCGACCATGACCGAACAGGCGGCTCCGCGCTATGGATTAGACCCCTATCTCGATTGGGTGAACGCGGAAGGCATGCCGGTCATCGAGGGTGACTACGCCATCGACCTTTTCGACGTGCCGACAGGATATTGGGCGCGCGTGGGGACCAAGGGCGCCGCCGTGCACCTCAAGGGGCGTGGCGACTTCTGCAACATGTTCCTGTTCGAACTGGCGCCCGGCGCATCAACAGCTCCAATCCGGCATCTCTACGAAGACATCTACTATGTGCTCGAGGGTCACGGCAGCACGCAAATAGAATTTCCCGACGGCACGAAGCGGAGCTTCGAATGGTCGCCGAAGTCGATGTTCTCGATTCCGATCAACATGCCACATCGGCATTTCAATGCGGGCGGCCGGGAGCGCACGTTGTTTGTCAGCATGACGAACATGCCGCTGATGATGAATTCTTTCCACAATGAACGCTTCATCTTCGACAATCCGTTCAGCTTCATCGAACGAACAGGCAAGGAGAATTATTATTCCGGCGAGGGTGACTTCATTCCGATACGGCCTGGGAATCACCTCTGGGAAACGAATTTCGTTCCGGACATGTCGGTCATCGGGTTGCATGCCTATGGCGACCGCGGTGGCGGATCGACAAACATCAAGTTCGTGCTCGCCGACGGCATTCTCTCTGGGCACATGTCCGAAATGCCGGCCGGAACGTACAAGAAGGGACATCGGCACGGTTCAGGTACGCATGTGATCTGCGTGACCGGCCATGGCTATTCACTGCTCTGGTATGAAGGCGACGCCGATTACACGCGCATCGAATGGCGACACGGTGTCGTATTTCCTCCCTGCGATGGACAGTTGCACCAGCATTTCAACACGAGCTCAGAACCTGCGCGCTATCTGGCGATGGGTATCGGCAATGTGCGTTATCCCTTCACCACGCAAAAGCGCCAGACGATGATCGGCGACAAGGGGAAGCGGCAACGCTCGTCCCTGAGCATCAAGGAGGGCGGCAATCAGATCGAGTTCGAAGACCAGGATCCGAGGATCCACAAGCTCTGGCTCGACGAGATGAAAAAGGCCGGCATCACGCCGCAGATGGACAAGTATTTTCCATCCTGACAGCGGACGTCCCGGACCGATACCCACGCCGTCGTGGAGTGTATAAGTGCTATGCGCCGGGGCCGGCATGATCGGACCCGGCGACAGCCTCATCCTTCCTGCTCAGGCGTGAACGTCCAGCGGCGCTACAAACGTGACACCGGCGAGTTGCACGCCCTGGCCTGAGCGGCCTTCTCGCTGATCTCTGGGGATCGGCCTTCCATCGGGGTCGCTGAGCCAGAGCCGCAGCAGATGACGCTTGCGGGATTCATCGGGCCAATCTTGATATTCACGGCGCGTGTGGAGGGTGACGAAATTGTTCAGGAACTGGATGTCGCCGGGCTCGAAGCCGATGTCGACGGCGCAGTCCTCGACGGTTTGACGATAGAGATCGACGGCTTCCTTCTGGGCTTCCGTGTAGGGCGGCACGCCCGGCAGTCCCTGCGCCTTGTCGATAGCTGCTCCTGCCCCCGTAGCGCTGAAATATCCATCAGTGAAGGAGAAGATCGGCTGCTTGAACCACGGATCCTCACCGGGATTGTTCTCCCCGCTGCGCGACCGGTAGAAATCCTGCGTCAGGACCGCGACGAGATCGGGCCGCTGCTCGAGCATGCGATTATAGACGGTTACCGAGCTCGCAACGCGGCTTTCCCCGCCGCTCATCGATGTCTTCAGGCAAAGCAGGCCTACGTAATCGCAGGCATCGGCGTGGAAGCGCATTTCGGCCGTCGTCATGTACCCACGTGTGTGCGCGTCGGAATAGTCGCCGCCGAGATCCTTCACATGGCCGAGAATATGGCCCTGCTTGTTCTGCGACATTGTTTGGCCGAGGTAACACCCCAGGCCGAGATAGGCGATGGCACATCCTTCGCGGTCGAGTTCATCGACCGGAAAGTTGCGCAGCATGACGATGCCGCGACCGTCGATCAATTCACTGCGGACGTCGTCGAGAAGATCGGCGAAATCCTCCAAGGGAAAGTTGCTTTGCTGCACCTCTTCGATGGCATGGCCGGATGCGCGAAAAGACTTCACTGCGGCGACCAATTGCGCGCGATCACTCTCGCTGAGCCTGTAGCTCCAGCTTGAGACGTCGGCCAGTTCAGCGGCCGTCCAGGCCGCCGGATCTACCACCGGTTCCATCGGCACAGCGGCACCGCGCACTGCGGTCGGGTAAGTCCGGAAATCAGCCATGGCATTCCCTCTTGCTTGGTTTTTTCAGCTCAAAAACTACACCGCTCGACGCGCGGCACAAGCATCAATCTTCAGCACTCGGATTATGGACGTTCAGCAGCGGGTGTGTTCTCCGAAATCACAGATGACAGGCGCTGAGCTACACTTGCGGGCGTCGTGCGAATTGTCTCGAGGACGAAGCGTTGCATTTCTTCTCCCGTGACCGCGCGTATATCGAGTTTCAATCGCACCGCCTCGGCAAGGAAATTTGGATCGCGCATCGTCGCGTCGAATGCGCGACGCAATGCCGCGATGCGCTCAGGGGGCACATCGGGTGATGTCAGGACGGGGCGCCCCAGAACGATGGGAGAGGAGAGTAGCTTGAGGACCGCCCTGTCCTCCGCGTTCGACGCGAGATCGGAGAGCAAGGGAACATCGGGCAGGTCCGACTCCTTGTTCAGGCCGACCTGCACAAGGATATTGATCTTCTTGTCGCGCAGCCAATCGGGCTTGGTTGCCTTCCAGGAAACCCAGTCGTTGCTGCCGCGCCCATCGATCTCGCCA
>JAQGKN010000239.1 GCA_028290085.1 Hyphomicrobiales bacterium | reverse complement strand
CCGCCCGACCAGAGCGAGCGTAGGAACGTGCCGAGCCATTTGGCGCCCTCGGCCACGATATCGCTGACCGATCCCTGCAGATCGCTTGCCTTGAACTCATGGCCAAGCCCCATCCGCTCAGCCAGCGGCCCCGCCATGCGCGAGATGAAACTGTTGCCCTCCTCGGAGAGGACGGTGCGCAGGCGCGCGACGTAATTGGGCAGGCTGTCGAGGAAATCGCCGACCTGATGACCGAGCACCGGAAGCAGGATCACGAGGATCAAAGCAAAAACGAGCACGAACAGCACGAGAATGACCAGCGTCGCGCCGAGCCGGTTCAGCCCGAGACGCTCGAGCCTGTCGGCGACGGGGTCGAGCAGATATCCAAGAGCCAACGCGGCCGCAAAAGGCAGCAATATGCCGCTGAGCAGCCACAGAAGCAGGATGAGAACGGCCAGCCCGCCGATCCAGAACCCGAGTTTCACTTCGATACGCATCGTGACAGGTCCGCTCCTCAGGCGCTCATGTGCCTGTACCATTGCGCCAGATAGGCGCCCCCGGACATGACCGTCAATGCCGCCACGATAACCAGTGCGATGCCGAACCACATTCCGAGTGCCCAGCCGAAAGCTTTCGCCGCGAGGACGAGGCCAGCGAAGGCAATCTGCGCGGTCGTATTGAGCTTCGAGATCAAGAGGGGCCGGATTTCCACAGGCTTGTGCATGACCCAGGAGACCACCACCGCGCCCATGATCATGATATCGCGCGCCACCACGAAGATGGCGATGGAGGCCGGCAGAACGCCAACGACAGCGAGCGCCACATAGATCGAAATCAACAAAGCCTTGTCGGCCAGGGCATCTAGATATGCGCCGAGTTCGCTGCGGAGGTCGAAGGTACGGGCGAGAAAACCGTCGATCCCGTCCGAGATGCCCGCGAGCAAAAACACGACGAGGGCGCTCATCCAGCTCTGGTCGGCGATCATCGCGATCGCCACGGGCACGAGCACGAGCCTCCCGAGAGTGATCAGGTTTGGCAGACTGGCGAAGAGTCGAGAACGGGGCATGTCGCGGGCAGTCTAGCATGAGCCGCCCCTCAAGCCAGCGTGGCCATCGGCATCCTGCGCGCTTGCATCAAGTCCCGCATCGGGTTACGCCCCGCCGACGAGGATTTTCATGACGCAGAAGCCCACAGCCGGTTCCCCCGAGACAGGTCTCACCTACGCGCAGGCGGGTGTCGATATCGACGCCGGCAATGCCATGGTCGACCAGATCAAGCCCCTTGTCCGCTCGACGCGCCGTCCGGGCGCCGATGCCGAGATCGGCGGCTTTGGCGGCCTGTTCGATCTGAAGGCCGCGGGCTTCAAAGATCCCATACTCGTCGCCGCCAATGATGGCGTCGGCACCAAGGTCAAGATCGCCATCGAGACCGGCATCCACGACACTGTCGGCATCGATCTCGTCGCCATGTGCGTCAACGATCTCGTGGTCCAGGGCGCGGAGCCGCTGTTCTTTCTGGATTATTACGCAACCGGCAAACTCGATCCCGCCGCGGGCGCGGCCATCGTCAAGGGCATTGCCACGGGCTGCCTCCAGGCCGGCTGCGCTCTGATCGGCGGCGAAACCGCCGAAATGCCGGGCCTCTATGCGGGCAAGGATTACGACCTCGCGGGCTTCGCGGTCGGCGCCGCCGAGCGCGGACGCCTGCTGCCCGCCGGCGATCTCACCCCGGGCGACATCGTCCTCGGCCTGCCCTCCTCCGGCGTTCACTCCAATGGCTTCTCACTGGTGCGCCGCATCGTCGAGCGTACCGGTCTCGCCTGGACAGACGCGGCGCCATTCGATCCTGCACGCCAGTTGGGCGAGGCACTGCTCACCCCCACCCGCATCTATGTGAAGGCGCTACTTCAAGTTCTACGTGAGACGACCGGCCTCAAAGCCCTGGCGCATATCACCGGCGGCGGCTTTCCCGACAATATTCCGCGCGTCCTGCCCGACGGTATCGGCGTGACTCTCGATCTGGCGACAGTGCCCGTACTGCCGGTGTTCCAGTGGCTGGCACGCGAAGGCAATGTCGTGGCTGAGGAAATGCTGCGCACCTTCAATTGCGGAATCGGCATGATCGCCGTTGTCGCTGCGGACAGAGTGGCCGAGGTCGAGGCCGCACTCCGTAATGCAGGCGAAGCGCCTGTGCGTCTGGGCGAAGTGATCCGCACCGAAACGGGCGAGCCGCAGGTGCGCTACATGGGGCAACTCGGCCTGTGAGCGCGCTGGCCACCCGTCCCGTTCACCGTATGCGCACCGCGATCCTGATTTCGGGGCGCGGTTCCAACATGCATTCGCTGATCGCCGCCAGCCGCTCGCCGGATTTTCCGGCGGAAATCGCGCTGGTGCTGTCGAACAAGGCGGACGCACCCGGTCTCGCTGCCGCCAAGGCCGCGGGCATTGCGACCGCAGCCGTCGATCACAAGATTTATGCCGGGCGCGAGGAATTCGAGCGCTCGATGCAGGCCATGCTGGAGATCCACCGCATCGAGGCGATCTGCCTTGCGGGCTTCATGCGGCTGCTGACGCCGTGGTTCGTCGGACAATGGGCGGGGCGGATGATCAACATCCACCCGGCCTTGCTGCCGTCCTATCGCGGATTGCATACGCATGAGCGCGCGCTTGCCGATGGCGTGAAGATTCACGGCTGCACCGTGCATTTCGTCGTGCCGGAAATGGATGCTGGCCCCGTGATCGCGCAGGCCGCCGTGCCCGTTACTGATCAGGATACGCCCGAAACGCTCGCGGTCCGCGTACTGGCGCAAGAGCACGTGATCTATCCGCTGGCGCTGCGCCTTCTGGGCAGCGGCGCAATTCGCATCGACGGCAACCGTGTCTACACTGGTAGCGCGGAGGACGGCCGCGTTCTGGTCGTCCCCCCGCCGGTCTGAAAACTTTAGCCCGCGACCCTGCAGGCCTGAAGAGCGGTCTGCGCCTTCGGCCGTGCGCTCGGCGAGAAACCGCCGGTGGCACGCAATTCGTCGATTTCACCCGACGACATCGAGGTCATCACCCTGCCCGAATAGCAGCCGCAACGATCGACAGCCGCTGACTTCAGGGGCTCGGGCTTCTGCGTCATCAGGGTGACGCAGGCATCGAGAACGCGGCGGCGCAGTTGGTCATTGGTCATGCCGCGCGTGTCGAGGGCGGCGCCCCCACGGCCCGCTTCGGACGGCGGACGTGCGCCGGCCATGGCGCCGCCCGCGACGGAGACCAGGAGGGTGGCCAGGAAAAAGCCCTTCAGAAGTGGTTGCACGCGTCAATTCTCCGCAGCTCGAGGTTTCCCGGACGGAAACCGAATCCTTGAGGCACATGATGCCCGGGCCAAGCTACGAGGCAAGCCTTGCATTGCACCCATGGACGCCAATCACAGGACGATGCACCGAAAACACACTCAGATCCGACGTAACCAGACGCGATTGTCGTGGAACGCCGCGCCCCCGAACGGCGCAGGACTGTCCGCGCCCGTGAGCATATTGATGCCGCGACCCTCCTCGAAGGAGGCGTTTGGCCAGATTCCCTCGGAGATCAGCACGCCGCGCTGTACGCCATCGAACAGGCGCGCGTGGATCGTGACTTCGCCCCTGATATTTCCAAGACGCACCCGGTCGCCCTCCGCGATAGCGAGCGCCGCAGCGTCAAGCGGGTGGATCATCACCTGCGGGCGCCCCTCGCGCTGGCGCGCGCTCGGCGTTTCGTTGAATGTCGAGTTCAGGAACGAGCGCGCCGGGCTGGTCGCAAGGCGGAACGGATGTGCCTCGTCCGCCTCCTCGATAACAGCCCAATGGTCGGGCAATTCCGGCATATCGTACCAAGGCCCGGCAAGCTCGCCGCCGCGACTGCTCGACATCTTCGCCCATTGCGGACGGAAGCGGAATTTTCCATCAGGCCACGCAAAACCATTCAGGAAATGCGCTGTCTCAAAATCCGGCTGCACGTCGATCCAGTTTTTCGCGACGAGTTCCTCGATGCCACCCCAGCCCGATTGCTTCAGGATAGTGTCGGCGAGATCGCGCGCGCTCATCGCAAATCCAGGATGCTCGGCGCCCACCGCCCCGGCAATCGCCGTGATGACCTCATGATTGGAGCGGCATTCGCCGGGCGGATCGATGAGCTTGCCCGCGAATTCCAGATATTGGTGCCCGCCGCCGGAATAGATGTCGTCGTGTTCCAGAAACATGGTGGCAGGCAGCACGATATCGGCCATGGCGGCCGTCTCGGTCATGAATTGCTCATGCACCACCATGAAAAGATCTTCGCGCGCAAAGCCTTCGGCAACGAGCGCCTGCTCGGGCGCGACGCTCATCGGATTGGTGTTCTGGATCAGCATGGCCGTGACGGGAGGCCCGTCCTTCAGCGCGCGCGGATCGCCGGTGAGGATGCGTCCGATGTGGCTTTGATCGAGCGCGCGCACGTTCATGTCGCGCAGTTCGTGCGCTTCGTGGAAGGGCTGCCGCCAATTGAAGATCGCGCCATTATTGTGGAAGGCGCCGCCGCCTTCATATTGCCAGGCGCCGGTCACCGCCGCGATGCAGGATGCCGCATGCATATTGACCGCGCCATTGCGCTGGCGCGAGAAACCGTAGCCGAGCCGGAAGAAGGTGCGCTGCGTCTTGCCCACCAGATGCGCGAAGGCTTCGATTTCCTCGACAGAGAGGCCCGTGATTCCGGCGGCCCATTCCGGTCCACGTGTTTGCAGATGCGCTTCAAGTTCACGCGGCACGTCGGTGTAGCGTTCGAGGTAATCGCGATCGGCGAGCCCGTCACGAAACAGCACATGCATCACCGCGCAGGCGAGCGCGCCGTCGGTGCCCGGCCGCAGGCAGAGCGCAAG
The DNA here is from genome assembly GCA_028290085.1 of Hyphomicrobiales bacterium. GTDB lineage: Bacteria > Pseudomonadota > Alphaproteobacteria > Rhizobiales > Beijerinckiaceae > Terripilifer. The sequence continues at coordinate 6,529 of JAQGKN010000239.1, read as the reverse complement.
ATCCGCCTGATCCATGGTCGCATTTCGATAGATGTCGATGACGACGATCTTCGCTCCACGGGTCTTCCGCGCGGCGATGGCATGGGTCATGACATTGACCTGCGTTGCGACCGCATTGGTGCCCCAGATAACGACGCAATCGGATTTCGCCATCTCGCGCGGATCGGGACCCGCGAGCCGACCCGTCCCCGCGATGAACCCGGGCCACGCGAGGCTAACGCAGATCGTGCCGTTGAAGCGCGAGTATTTCTTGGCATGGGTGAGGCGATTGATGCCGTCGCGCATCACGCGGCCCATGGTGCCCGCATAATAATAGGGCCAGATCGTCTCCGCCCCGTAGCGCCGCTCGGCCTCGCCGAAGCGCTGCGCGATCGTAGCGATGGCCTCATCCCACGTGATGCGCGTAAAGGCGCCCGAGCCTTTTGGGCCAGTTCGTTTCAGCGGATATAGCAGGCGGTCCGGATGGTGGATGCGCTCGGAATAGCGCGCGACCTTGGCGCAGATGACGCCTGCCGTGTAGCTCTGATGTTTTGCGCCATGGATGCGCCCGATGGACTTGCCATCGATCACCTCGACGTCTAGCGCGCAGGCCGAGGGGCAATCATGCGGGCAGACGGAGGGCTGGCGGGTGATGCTTGTTTCAAGGCTCATGGCGCGCGTTCCAGAAGAGCCCGCACGTCATTGCGAGGAGCGAAGCGACGAAGCAATCCAGGAGTCGCAGGACCGTACTAGATTGCTTCGCTATGCTCGCAATGACGGCAACAGGCAATCTTGCCTTTAGCCGACGATCTCGTTACCGGCGAACCACTGCGCGATTTCCTGCGCTGCGGTTTCGGGAGCATCCGAACCGTGCACGGAGTTTTCGCCCATCGACAGTGCGAAATCCTTGCGGATCGTGCCGGCGTCGGCCTTCTCGGGGTTCGTGGCGCCCATGACTTCGCGATACTTCAGGATAGCGTTCTCGCCTTCCAGAACCTGCACGACGACGGGCGAGGCAATCATCTGATCGACCAGTTCGCCGTAGAAGGGGCGGTCCTTGTGGACGCCGTAGAAGATCTCGGCCTGGCCGCGCGTCATCTGAACGCGCTTCTGGGCGACGATACGCAGGCCGGCGGCCTCGATTTTCGCGTTGATGGCGCCGGTCAGGTTGCGACGGGTTGCGTCGGGCTTCAGGATGGAAAAGGTGAGTTCGATGGCAATGTGCCTGATGTCCTGAGGTTCATGAAAAGGTGCGCGGCTTATAGCGGAGGGCGCTCCGCTTCGCAACCGCAGCAAGGGAACGCGGGCCGCCCTCCCGGAGGAAAACGGGCCGCGAACCTTTGACCTCGAGCCTTACACCAGGTCGTAGCGGTCGGCGTTCATCACCTTGGTCCAGGCCGTCACGAAGTCCCGCACGAATACGCCCTCCCCGTCCTTGCACGCATAGGCTTCGGCGAGCGCGCGGAGCTGCGAGTTCGAGCCGAATACGAGATCGGCACGCGTTCCAGTCCATTTCACCGCGCCGGTCTTCCGGTCCCGCCCCTCGAACAAAGAGTCGGATTGCGCGGACGCCTTCCAATCCACGCCCATGTCGAGCAGGTTGACGAAGAAGTCCGTGGTCAGCGCCTCAGGCCGATTGGTGAAGACGCCGTGCTGCGTCTTGTCGAAATTCGCGTTGAGCACGCGAAGTCCGCCGACCAGCACACTCATCTCGGGGGCGGTGAGAGTCAGCAATTGGGCCCGGTCGACCAGCATTTCCTCGGCCGAGACTGTGTAGTCCTTGCGCAGGTAGTTGCGGAAGCCGTCGGCGGGCGGCTCCAGCACCGCAAAGGATTCGACGTCCGTCTGCTCCTGCGACGCGTCCATGCGGCCCGGCGTGAAGGGCGCCTTGACGTCATGACCGGCGTTCTTGGCGGCATTCTCAATGGCAGCCGCGCCGCCCAGAACGATGAGATCGGCAAGCGACACTTTCTTGCCGCCCGACTGCGCCGAATTGAACTCTTTCTGGATGGCCTCGAGCTTTTCGAGAATCTTCGCGAGCTGGGCCGGCTGGTTGACCTCCCAGTCCTTTTGCGGTGCGAGGCGAATGCGCGCGCCATTGGCGCCGCCGCGCTTGTCGGAGCCGCGGAAGGTCGAGGCCGAGGCCCAGGCCGTGGTGACGAGATCGGAGACCGACAATCCCGAGGCCAGGATCTTGGCTTTCAGATGATCGATGTCCTGCGCGCTGATCAGTTCATGGTCGACGGCCGGGATCGGATCCTGCCAGAGCAGCGTCTCTTTCGGGACGAGCGGACCGAGGTAGCGCGGCAGCGGGCCCATGTCGCGATGGGTCAGCTTGTACCAAGCACGTGCGAAGGCGTCGGCTAACGCGTCCGGGTTTTCGTGGAAACGCTTCGAGATCTTCGCATAGACGGGATCGATCTTCAGGGCGAGGTCCGAGGTCGCCATCATGGGCGCATGACGCTTGTCTGGATCATGGGCGTCCGGCACGGTTCCGGCGAGTTCGCCGTTCTTGGGCGTCCACTGGAACGCGCCCGCCGGGCTCTTCGTCAGCTCCCATTCGTGGTTGAACAGGTTGTCGAAGTAATTGTTGTCCCACTTGATCGGATTGGTGGTCCAGGCGCCTTCTAGGCCGCTGCTGATCGTGTGGACGCCCTTGCCGCTGCCATAGCTGCTCAACCAGCCAAAGCCCTGCGCCTCGATTGCGGCGGCTTCCGGCTGCGGACCCACGTAAGGCCCTGGATCGGCTGCCCCGTGGGTCTTGCCGAACGTGTGGCCGCCAGCGATGAGTGCGACAGTCTCTTCGTCGTTCATCGCCATGCGGGCGAAGGTCTCGCGAATGTCGCGCGCGGACGCGGCTGGATCGGGCTTGCCGTTTGGGCCTTCCGGATTGACATAGATGAGGCCCATCTGCACGGCTGCCAGCGGCTCCTCGAGATGGCGGTCGCCCGTGTAGCGTTCGTCGCCGAGCCACGTGTCCTCTCGGCCCCAGTAGATGTCCTCCTCGGGCTCCCACACGTCTTCACGGCCGCCGGCGAAGCCGAACGTCTTGAAGCCCATCGACTCGAGCGCGACATTGCCCGCCAGAACCATGAGATCGGCCCAGGAAATCTTGCGCCCGTATTTCTGCTTGATCGGCCAGAGAAGGCGGCGCGCCTTGTCGAGATTGACGTTGTCCGGCCAACTGTTGAGCGGCGCGAAGCGCTGCGTGCCTGACGAGGCGCCGCCACGGCCATCGGCGGTGCGATAGGTGCCGGCGCTGTGCCAGGCCATGCGGATGAAGAAGGGACCGTAATGGCCGTAGTCGGCCGGCCACCAATCCTGCGAATCCGTCATCAGGGCATGCAGATCCTTGATCACGGCGTCGAGATCGAGGCTCTTGAATTCCTTGGCGTAGTCGAAATCCTCACCGAGCGGGCTGCACTGCGGCGGGTTCTGGTGCAGCATCTTCAGGTTGAGCTGGCTTGGCCACCAGTCGCGATTGACGCGCGCCAGGCGTGTCGTGTGGCCGGTCTCGCCGTGCGCCACCGGGCATTTGCCCATGTCGGCTGCGTTTTCCTTACCAGACATTATTTCCTCCTGCGCATGCGTCGTGAGTATCAGTCTAGCCCCTCACACACATTGGACAAATCGATTGTTTCTGTTAATTCGATAGTCAGAACCAATCGACGAGTGGTGACCAATGAATCTGCGAGACCTGCGTTACATCGTCACTGTGGCCGATCTGAGCCATTTCGGAAGGGCGGCGGAAGCCTGCAGCGTCAGTCAGCCGACACTAAGCGGACAGATTCTGAAACTCGAGGAAGAACTCGGCGTCCCGATTTTCGAGCGCGTGGGGCGTTCGATCCGCGTTTCCCGCGTCGGCGAGGAGATCGTCGCACATGCGCGCCGGGCGCTCGCTGCGGCTGACGACATTGTCGAAGCCGCGCAGGCGAGCCGCGACCCTCTGATAGGGTCGCTGCGTCTTGGCATTATTCCGACGCTGGGCCCCTATCTGATGCCCTTCATCCTGCCCGAGGCGGCGCGCAGCATGCCGCTGATGCCCCTCATGCTTGTGGAAGACCAGACAGACCGTATTCTCGATTTGTTGCGAGACGGGCGGCTCGATGCCGCACTGCTCGCCACCGAACCCGGCGAGGGCGGCTTCATGGAGGCCATGCTGTTTGACGAGCCCTTCTGGCTGGTCATGCCAGCCAGTCACCCTTTGGCGTCCCGCAAAACCATCGCCTCAGACGATTTGGACCCCAAGAGCCTGCTTCTGCTCAGCGACGGACATTGCCTGCGCGATCAGGCGCTCGATCTCTGCACGCATCCCGAACTCGGCGGCCTCGTCAATGCCGACATGCGCGCCTCCAGCCTGGAAACGCTCATGCATCTGACCGCCGCCGGGTATGGCGTCACCATCGTGCCAGGCCTCGCCGTGCATGGCGGGCGCATCGACGACCGGCTTGTCGTGCGGCCTCTCTCGGGCCCCCGCACGTCGCGCCGGGTGCGGCTGGTGTGGCGGCGGCAGAATGCCCGCGGCACGGCGCTACAGACGCTGGCCACGCTGCTGCGCAGTTGTGTGCCTGACGAAATGCTGACGCTGTCGGCAAATTGAGAGTCCCTCTTATGTCCCTGCCCTTGCCATTCGGCGCCCCGCGCGCGACAAGCCGCCTATGATCCATATAAATGACCTGACCTACCGCCTCGGCCCGCGCATGCTGTTCGACAAGGCGACAGTGGCGATCCCGGGCTCGGCCCGCGTCGGCTTCGTGGGCCGCAACGGCGCGGGCAAGACCACGCTGTTTCGCATGATCGCGGGCGAGCTTGCTCCCGAAGACGGCGGGGTCAACCTTCCCCGGCAGATCAAGCTCGGTCGCGTCGAGCAAGAGGCGCCCGGCGGGCCGGGCACCCTGATCGACTTCGTGCTGGAGGCCGACATCGAGCGCGCCGCTCTCATGAAAGAGGCGGATACGGCGACCGATCCCCATCGCATAGCCGAAATTCACACGCGCCTCGTCGACATCGACGCGCATTCGGCGCCAGCGCGGGCTGGCGGCATTCTGTCGGGTCTCGGCTTCGACCATGCCGCGCAGAACCGGTCCCTGTCAGAATTTTCCGGTGGCTGGCGGATGCGCGTGGCGCTCGCCGCCGTGCTCTTCTCCAATCCCGACCTGCTGCTGCTGGACGAGCCGACCAACTACCTCGATCTCGAAGGCACGCTCTGGCTGATCGAATATCTGGCGTCCTATCCCGCGACCATCGTGGTCATCAGCCATGATCGCGATCTTCTGGATGCCGTATGCGATCACATCCTGCATCTCGACAATGCCAAACTGACCCTCTGGAAGGGCAATTACACCAGCTTCGAGCGCCAGCGCCGCGAGGCCCAGGCCATCCAGCTCAAGCACAAGAAAAAGCAGGACGACCACCGCAAGCACCTGCAAGCCTTCGTCGACCGCTTCCGCGCGCAGGCCACCAAGGCACGGCAGGCCCAGTCACGCCTGAAGGTTCTCGCCAAGATGGAGCCGATCTCCGCCATGGTGGACCAGGACGTGATGCCCTTTCACATCCCCTCGCCCGCCAAGGCGCTGTCGCCGCCCATCATCGCCATGGACGGTGTCAGCACCGGCTATGACGACAAGACGATCCTGAGCCGGCTGTCGCTCAACATTTCCAACGACGACCGCATCGGCCTGCTCGGCTCGAACGGCAACGGCAAGTCGACCTTCGCCAAGCTCGTGGGCGGCCGCCTGGATGTCATGAGCGGCTCGCTGCGCCGGTCATCCAAGCTGACGGTCGGCTTTTTCGCTCAGCACCAGATCGACGATCTTGATCCCAAGGGCACGCCCTATTCACATGTCGCGCCGCTCATGCGCGACGCGACGGAGGCCAAGATCCGCGCCCGCTGTGCGCAGATGGGCTTTGCCAATGTGAAGTCGGAAACGCGCGTCACGGAATTGTCGGGCGGCGAGAAAGCCCGTCTGCTGATGGGACTCGCAACCTTCCACGGCCCGCACCTGCTCATCATGGACGAACCGACCAACCATCTCGACATCGACAGCCGCGCGGCGCTCATCGAAGCCATCAATGAATATCAGGGCGCCGTCATCCTGGTCTCGCATGATCGCTATCTGCTCGAAGCCTGCGCCGACCGGCTGTGGCTTGTCGCCGATGGGACCGTGACGAACTTCGACGGCGACATGGATGAGTATCGCCGCTTCGTGCTCGAAGGTGCCAACAGCGAACGGGCGGCCAAGCGCCGCGCCGAAAAGCAGGCCAAGCCCGAGCGCAAGATCGAGGCGAAAAGCGAAGCGGACGTTGAAGCTCGCCCGCCGGGCCGCCCCGCCGCGGAGACGAAAGCCGCACGGCGCGACGCCAAGAAAAAGCTCGATGCAATGGAAGACAAGATGCGAAACTTCCGCGACCTGATGGACCGCATTGACACGGCGCTGACCTCGCCCGACGCTTTCAAGCGCGACCCCGCCAAGGCTCAACAACTCGCGCAACAGCGCCAGGATCTCGAACGCGCCCTGGGGCGTCTGGAAGAAGACTGGCTGATGCTGAG
>JAQGKN010000677.1 GCA_028290085.1 Hyphomicrobiales bacterium | reverse complement strand
ATGCGCCGGCAGGACCAGGCGGACCCGCCGCCGCCCGTCACGTTACCGATCGGGCGCCTTATCCAATTGAGCGCAGGTTTCTGGGCAACGCACAACGATGCGGCTTTCCGGGCGGACAAGATGCGGTGGTCCCTCCCGCTACATGGGGTCGACGGAGAGAGGCGGAAAGAACAATCCCAATACAAGATGGCTCGCCGCAGGAGGCCCAAAAGGCGTCAGGGACCGTGGCGTCAGAAACTGCGGCCGAGCTGCTTTCGGTCCGACATACAGCTCGCCATTGTAGTGGGAACAGGGGAAGCTTGCCGTCGCATCGGCGAGGTGGCACGGCACCGCCGAGCCACCATCCCTTTCAGGGGCTGTCGAAATAGCCGTGCTTCAAAGCCCATGGCCATAAGTACACGAGCTTTTCCCTATAGAACTCCATGAAGCCAAAATGGCCGTAGCGCGGGATGAGGACCACGTGATTGCGTACGACCCCGGCGTCCCTATACTTGCGCGCCATAAACACCTCGCGCTTGTCGCAAACTTCCCTCCCGGCCAATGTCCGTTGTCATTGTCACCGACGAGGGCAGAGATTGATTAAGCCAGTCCGCATCCGGCTCTGCCAGGTGATCGACATATTCGCTCAGCGGCAAAACGGTGCGCGAGGGAGATTGTTCAAGCATCGTCGTGATGTCAAAGCGTATGATCGTCTTCGCTGGGCATCGCTCGGGCGGGTTGAAGGCGGCGGCATCGTCGAGAGTCGAGGAGTTGTCGCAGGTGCTGTGGCCGGTCGCATCAGTGTGCGGATTGCGTGCATATCTCAGAGCGAACTAGACAAATCGGGACATCAAACGCTATCAATGAACAAGCTGCCGCGCTCTAGCTGCCGCACAGATCACGACGCGCAACAATAGCGCCGAGGGCGCGGACCCTGCGTAAATAAGCAGAAAGATCTACGGGGAGATGAAGTACAGATCGGAAATAGACGGATTAAGAGCTGTAGCAGTCATTTCCGTAGTTGCTTATCACGCAGGCTTCAGAACGTTTAGCGGAGGATTTGTCGGAGTGGACATATTTTTCGTAATCAGCGGCTATTTGATCACAAGCATTGTGCTCGCCGACCTTTGTAAAGGAAGCTTTAGTCTGCGTTCGTTTTTCATTCGCCGCACCCGCAGAATTATTCCAGCTCTTTACGTCGTCGTTATGTTTTGTCTTGTGCCATGCTGGTTCCTCTTAGCTCCGAGCAGCATGGCGTCGTTTTCGCGAAGCCTTGTTGCTGTACCAGCTTTCTTGACGAACTTCGTTTTTTGGAACCAGAGCGGGTACTTTCAATCCGATGCGGCTCTGAAGCCTCTTCTTCACACTTGGAGCCTCTCTGTCGAGGCACAGTTCTACCTGCTTTTTCCGTTGCCGATGCTACTCCTGTGGAAATTTCCGAAAACGCTGACGGCACTGCTTTGTGCGGCGGCGCTTGTGAGCCTGATTGCAAGTCAATGGTGGTCAACGGCATCTCCTGCAGCGGCCTTTTATCTACTACCCTCTAGAATATGGGAGTTCTTGGCTGGTGCCGGAATCGTGGTCTGCCGTCTTTACAGAAGTCCGGAGCAGCCACCTCGCCGAGATTTGGATCAAGCTCTAAGTTTGCTCGGCATTCTCTTGATTGCGTACGCAGTAGTGACTTTTAACAGCGATCTGCCCTTTCCCGGTCTATATGCCGTCATTCCTGTTGCCGGAGCCTGTCTGGTCGTTGCCTTCTCAACCCCGGGGACGTTCCTTCAATCGATCTTGTCGGCGAACGTCCTCGTGTGGATTGGCGCTCTAAGCTACAGCATTTATCTGTGGCATCATCCTCTGTTTGTTTTCACCAAGCTTATGAACGGAGGCGCTGCTGGTAGTGGGCTGCTCATGATTGCAGCCATTGGCTCGGTCGCATTGGCGTACCCGACCTGGAAATACATTGAGGTTCCGTTCCGGTCTGATGCAAAGCGGACAGGCGCCTCACGAAAGATGCTGACACTAGCGCTAATCTTTGTCGTATTTGGCGGGATTGGACTGGCCACTCGCGGTTTCATCGCCCTACGAATAAATCACGAGCAGATCGCAATCTTGAACACGGCGCGATCTGCTGCACGGAGAGCTACGTGCCATACAAGCGGGACGGAATACTTGAAGCCAGCACTGGCATGCAGCTTCATGAATGAAAATGTCCGATGGGCAGTTTTTGGCGACAGCCATGCAGTCGAGATAGCAGGCGCCATTGCCACACGACTGAACGATCGAAACGAAGGGCTCAAGCAACTATCGTTCAGTGGTTGCGAACCGAATTTCGGCAGACCCGAAGTGGACACGCCCTGCGCCCGTTGGTCGCGCGAAGCAATGGACTATTTGATCAATACGAAAAGCATTTCAACGGTTGTCGTTACGTACAGGATAAATTGGGATCTTTTTGGGGACCATAAGGGGATTTACCCCAGGCTGCCCGACGAAATCCCAGAGCGGGAGAGATTGCTGCGGTGGCGCTCCTATGTTGATGCTGTAAATGGATTGCGACTTGGCGGAAAGAGAGTGATTCTTTTGCTCCAATCCCCAGAAATTAGTCGCCGTGTGGAAGATCTCCTTTTTTCGAGTGGTTCATCCACGGACGTGGTTGGAAGTTCGAGAAGTTGGTGGGACCAGCGCAATCAGTTCGTAAAGACGCATCTGACTGAGGTCTCCGAGGGTGTTCTCATAGTTGATCCTACGGATACTTTTTGTGATCGTCTTTCTTGTTACGCCGTGCGAGATCATAAAGCGCTCTATTTCGACGATAATCACATGTCCAAGATCGGAGCGGACATGGTTGCGGAAAGGCTCTTTTCAGACTTGCGCATAGCAGAAGAGATCCGGTCGGACGCATCGCAGGATTTGGAGAGTCTGGCGCCTGCATCCCGCAAATGACGCTCACGCTACAGTTCGGCAGGCGAACGAAGTCTGCCAGCTCACCGGGTGCGTTGAGCCCGTAAATCTGGAAACAACTATCTAAGGCGCC
>JAQGKN010000235.1 GCA_028290085.1 Hyphomicrobiales bacterium | reverse complement strand
GATACAAGCCCGGAAGCCTGGCTCGAAGCGCATGTCGCGCAGGGACAGCGCATCGGCTATGACGCATGGCTGCATACGCCCGGGCAGATCCGCCGCTACAGCGAGGCCGCCAAATCAGCCGGCGCGTCGCTGGTCGCTGTCGATAGCAATCCGCTCGATCACGTTTGGGCCGATCGTCCCGACATGCCGGCTGAGCCCATCCATCTGCATCCCCGGCGTTTCGCGGGCGAAGATGCGGCGCGCAAGATTGCGCGTATCGAAGCGGCTTTGACGCGCGTCGATGCGCTCGTCGTCAGCGATCCGCATTCCGTGGCCTGGGCCTTCAACATTCGAGGGCAGGATGTCGCGCATACGCCGCTGCCGCTCGCTTTCGCGCTTGTTCGCAAGAGCGGGCGCCCGATGCTCTACGTCGACGCGCGCAAGGTGACACCCGCCGTGCGCGTTGCGCTTGAGCCGCTGTGCGATATCGCCGAACCCGCGCAATTGACTGGGGATTTGCGATATCTCGGCGAGACGGGCGCCCATGTGCGTTTCGACGCCGCGACCGCGCCCGCGAAGCTCGTACAAACGCTCGAAGGGGCGGGCGGTGTCGCCGACATCGGTGCCGATCCGATCGCGCTGATGAAGGCGCGCAAGAATGCGACCGAGCTGAAGGGCGCACGCGCCGCGCATCTGCGCGACGGCGTGGCCATGACTCGTTTTCTGGCATGGTTCGCGAGCGCCTCCAAAGGCGGGCGTCTCACGGAAATCGTTGCGGCACAGGCGCTGGAGACCTTCCGGCGCGAGACGCGCAAGCTGAAGGATGTCTCCTTCCCGTCTATTTCCGGTGCCGGGCCGAATTCCGCGCTGCCGCATTATCGCGTCAGCGAAGCCTCGAACCGCGTGATTTCGAAGGGCATGTTCCTCATCGATTCCGGTGGGCAATATGAGGATGGCACGACCGACATTACGCGCACGCTGGCGGTCGGCAAGCCGACTGCGGAAATGCGTGATCGATTCACGCGCGTGCTGAAGGGCCACATCGCCATCGCGCGCGCGGTGTTTCCCAAGGGCACATCGGGTGCGCAGATCGACGCGCTGGCACGCATGCCCTTGTGGCAGGCCGGGCTCGATTTCGACCACGGCACGGGCCATGGCGTCGGCTCTTATCTGTCGGTGCATGAGGGGCCGCAGCGAATCTCGAAAACCGGATCGACGGCGCTGGAGCCGGGCATGATCCTGTCGAACGAACCCGGCTATTACAAAGCGGGCGCGTGGGGCATCCGGATCGAAAATCTGGTTGTCGTGCAAAAGGCTGCTGTCGCAGGCGCGGAACGCGACATGCTGGATTTCGAGACGATCACGCTGGCGCCTATCGATCGCGCGTTGATCGAGCCCAAGCTCATGACGCGCGACGAAATCGCATGGCTCGACGCCTATCACGCGCGCGCGCGCAAGGAGATCTCGCCGTTGGTCGATGCGGCGACGAAGAGCTGGCTGCGCGAGGCGACGCGGAAGATTTGAGGATCAACCCGCCGTTCGTGCCAGCCATTCGTCTTCGCTGATGACTTCGATGTTGAATTGCTCGGCCTTGGCGAGCTTGCTGCCGGCGCCTGGTCCCGCGACCACGAGGTCGGTTTTCTTCGACACGGAGCCTGCGACCTTGGCGCCGAGCCGCTCGGCCTGAGCCTTGGCCTCTTCGCGTGTCATGCGTTCGAGCGCGCCCGTGAAGACGACGGTTTTTCCTGCGACCGCGGAGGTCGTGACCACGGCCTCCATCGGCTCGGGCGTGACCTCTTTCAGCAAGGCGTCGAGCACGTCTTCATTGTGCTTCTCGGCGAAGAAATCCGCGACGGCCTCGGCGACGACATCGCCCACGCCTTCGATGGCATTCAGTTCGCGGCGGGCTTCCGACGCTTCGTCCTGCGCCGCGCGGCCAACGTCGCGCAAGGCTTCGAATGTGTGGAAGTGGCGGGCGAGGCGGCGCGCGTTGGTTTCTCCGACATGGCGAATGCCGAGCGCAAAAATGAAGCGGTTGAGCGGGACCTTTCGGCGCGCGTCGATGGCGGCGAAGAGGTTCTTCACGGACGTCGCGCCGAAGCCTTCTCGGTCCTTCAGCTTCTTCAACGCGCGTTTGTCACGCTCTTCCAGAGTGAAAATATCGGCGGGGCTCATCACCAGCCCTTCGGTGTGAAAGAGCTCGATCTGCCGGTCGCCGAGCCCTTCGATGTCGAAGGCGTTGCGCGAGCAGAAATGCTTCAGGCGTTCGATGGATTGGGCGGGGCAGATGAGGCCGCCGGTGCAGCGGCGCACGGCATCGACCTCGCCCTTGGCGTCGATCTCGCGGACGGCGGCCGAGCCGCAGGCGGGGCAATGATCGGGGAAGACATAGGGCTTTGTATCCGGGGGCCGTTTGTCGAGCACTGGCCCGAGCACTTGCGGGATCACGTCGCCCGCGCGCTGGATTGTCACGGTGTCGCCGATGCGCACGTCCTTGCGGGCGATTTCATCTTCGTTGTGGAGCGTCGCATTGGTGACGACGACGCCACCGACGGTCACGGGCTCGAGCCGCGCCACCGGCGTCAACGCGCCCGTGCGCCCAACCTGAATCTCGATGTCGCGCAGAATGGTCGTGGCTTTTTCGGCCGGGAATTTGTGCGCGGTCGCCCAGCGCGGTGCGCGTGAGACGAAGCCCAGGCGGCGTTGCAGGTCGAGATCGTCGACCTTGTAGACAACGCCGTCGATGTCATAGCCGAGCGTCGCGCGCGCTTCTTCGATCAGGCGCCAATGCGCCAGCAGCTCCTCCGCCGAACGGCAGAGCGCGGTGAGCGGGTTGACGTTGAACCCGAAGGATTTGAATGCGGCGATCATGCCCATTTGCGTCGGCGCGGGCATTTCGCTCATCTCGCCCCAGGCATATGCAAAGAAGTGCAGCGGTCTTTGCGCGGTGATCGTGGAATCGAGCTGGCGCAGGCTACCGGCCGCTGAGTTGCGCGGATTGGCGAAGGGCGGCCTTCCCGCTTCCAGCTGGCGCTCGTTCAGCGCGGCGAAATCGGCCTTGGTCATATAGACCTCGCCGCGCACCTCGAAGATGGCGGGCACATGCGCACCCTTCAGCCTGTGCGGGATCTCGCGGATCGTGCGCACATTGGCGGTGACGTCCTCGCCCTCGTAGCCATCGCCGCGCGTCGCCGCTTGCACAAGCTCGCCGTTCACGTAGCGTAGCGAGCAGGAGAGCCCGTCGATCTTGGGCTCTGCCGTGATGGCGAGGGGCGCATCCGCTGGCATTCCC
>JAQGKN010000393.1 GCA_028290085.1 Hyphomicrobiales bacterium | reverse complement strand
ACCCAGCCAAGCAGCGAAATGTCGGCAATGCTGAAATCAGAGCCCATCACCCAGTCCCGGCCCGCGAGTCGTTCGTCCAGGACACCGAGCGGCCGCGCTGATTCGGCTGCGTAGCGGTCGCGCATTGTCTCAATTAATAGCGCGCCTGTATAGCTTCCCGTATAAAGATTGGTAATATAACGACCTTATAGTAAAGCATAAGCTCAGGAGTTGATTGTGCGTAAGCTTGACGAGAAAGCGGCACAGTTGCCGGGGAATGCTACCGTGGATCAGAAAATAATTGAATCCGCGCGGCAAAACGGCTTGAGCGAAACGTTACCCAGAGAGGCTTTGACGCTGGATGAGCACGGCGCAACGCAAGCCGATCTTGTGGCACTGCTCCGTGCACTGGAGGCGGCACGCGTTGGCGACTTCTGCATCCGCCTGCCAAATCATCAGAGCGGCCTCGCAGGCAAGATCGCGGACTCGTTCAACGAAATCGTCGCGTCGAATGAACGTATGGCTCAGCAGCTGGAGCGAGTGGGCAAAGTAGTGGGCCGGGACGGGCAAACCAGCACTCGCGTGCGTTTTGGCAACGTCAATGGCTCCTGGGGGGACATGGAGACGTCGGTCAACACACTCGTCGACGACCTGCTCTGGCCGCTGACCTCAGTCACTCACACAATCACCTCCGTGGCGAAGGGCGATCTTCTCCAGACCGTGCCGCTCAATGTCGATGGCCGTCCGTTGAAGGGCGAATTTCTTCAATCCGCGATGATCGTCAACACGATGATCAAGCAACTGGCTATCTTTACTTCTGAAGTCACGCGCGTTGCGCGCGAGGTGGGTACAGATGGCAAGCTCGGCGGACAAGCGCAGGTGCGCGAGGTCACAGGAGTCTGGAAAGATCTGTCTGAAAGTGTCACTTCCATGGCCTCCAACCTCACCGCGCAGGTCAGAAACATCGCGGAGGTGACCATTGCAGTCGCGAACGGCGATCTTTCAAAAAAGATCACCGTGGACGTGCGCGGTGAAATCCTCCAGCTGAAGGAAGCGATCAACACAATGGTCGATCAGCTGCGCTCCTTCGCATCCGAAGTGACACGCGTCGCACGCGAAGTTGGAACCGAGGGCAAACTCGGTGGCCAGGCGATTGTGCCGGGCGTCGCCGGCACATGGAAGGACCTGACGGATTCAGTCAACGCGATGTGCGGCAATCTCACCGCGCAGGTGCGTAATATCGCGCAGGTGACGACGGCCGTGGCGCGCGGCGATCTTTCGCGCAAGATCACCGTGGATGTGTCGGGTGAAATTCTCGAGCTGAAGGAAACCATGAACACCATGGTTGACCAGCTCAACGCCTTCGCGGGCGAAGTCACCCGCGTCGCGCGTGAGGTCGGCACGGAAGGCCGGCTTGGCGGGCAGGCCCAGGTGCCCGGTGTGGCCGGCACGTGGAAGGATCTGACGGACAACGTCAACTCCATGGCGTCGAACTTGACCGCCCAGGTTCGCAACATTGCCGAAGTTTCGACGGCTATCGCCAACGGTAATCTTTCTAAGAAGATCACGGTGAATGTGTCGGGCGAAATTCTCGAGCTGAAGGAAACCATCAATACGATGGTCGATCAGCTGAACGCCTTTGCCTCGGAGGTGACACGCGTGGCGCGCGAGGTCGGCACGGAAGGCCGACTCGGCGGACAGGCAAACGTTCTCGGCGTCGCGGGTACTTGGAAAGATCTGACCGATTCGGTTAATTCCATGGCTGGCAATCTGACGGCGCAGGTCCGCAATATCGCTGAAGTGTCCACCGCTATTGCGAACGGCGACCTGTCGAAGAAAATCACGGTGAACGTGTCGGGCGAGATTCTCGAGTTGAAGGAAACCATCAATACGATGGTCGACCAGCTGAACGCTTTCGCGTCCGAAGTGACGCGCGTCGCGCGCGAAGTTGGAACGGAAGGAAAGCTCGGCGGGCAGGCGCAGTTGAAAGGCGTCGCAGGTACGTGGAAGGACCTCACCGACTCCGTCAATTCGATGGCGGGGAATCTAACCGCACAGGTCCGCAACATAGCGGAAGTGGCGACAGCAGTGGCCAGCGGCGATCTTTCAAAGAAGATTACGGTGAATGTGTCTGGCGAAATCCTGCTGCTCAAGGACACGCTGAACACCATGGTCGATCAGCTTCGCTCTTTCGCGGGCGAAGTGACGCGCGTGGCGCGCGAGGTGGGAACTGAAGGACGGCTCGGCGGCCAGGCCGCGGTGCCCGGCGTTGCTGGCACGTGGAAAGATCTCACCGACAACGTGAACTCGATGGCGGGCAATCTGACCGCGCAGGTTCGCAATATCGCCGAAGTTTCGACGGCGATCGCGAACGGTGACCTTTCGCGCAAGATCACCGTCGACGTGCGCGGCGAGATTCTTCAGCTCAAGGAAACGCTGAATACGATGGTCGACCAGCTAAACCGCTTTGCGTCTGAGGTGACGCGTGTGGCGCGCGAGGTGGGCACCGAAGGAAAGCTTGGTGGACAGGCGCAAGTTCCCGGTGTCGCGGGGACCTGGAAGGACCTCACCGAGAACGTTAATTCCATGGCCGGAAACCTCACGGGCCAGGTCCGCAATATTGCCGAAGTGACGACTGCCGTCGCGCGCGGAGATTTGTCGCGCAAGATCACAGTCGATGTGAAGGGCGAAATGCTGGAGCTTAAAAATACCATCAACACGATGGTCGATCAGCTCAATGCGTTTGCATCCGAAGTCAGCCGCGTGGCGCGCGAGGTCGGCACGGAAGGGAAACTCGGTGGGCAAGCTCAGGTTCTGGGTGTCGCCGGGACCTGGAAAGACCTTACAGACAATGTGAACTCGATGGCAGGGAACCTGACGGGGCAGGTCCGCAACATCGCGGAGGTGGCGACCGCGATCGCGGGTGGCGATCTTTCCAAGAAGATAACGGTCGACGTCCGCGGTGAGATTCTTCTGCTGAAGGAAACGCTGAACACGATGGTCGATCAGCTCCGGTCTTTCGCGGGCGAGGTGACCCGCGTGGCGCGCGAGGTTGGTACCGACGGGCGTCTCGGCGGACAGGCGGTCGTGCCGGGCGTGGCGGGCACGTGGAAAGATCTGACCGACAATGTGAACCTTCTTGCAGCCAATCTTACGACGCAGGTCCGCAACATCGCTGAAGTAACGACGGCGGTCGCGCGCGGCGATCTTTCCCGCAAGATCACTGTGGACGTGAAGGGTGAAATTCTGGAGCTGAAGAACACCATCAACACGATGGTCGATCAGCTCAATGCGTTCGCCGGCGAGGTCACGCGCGTGGCGCGCGAAGTCGGCACGGAAGGCAAACTGGGTGGCCAGGCACAGGTGCCCGGGGTCGCGGGAACTTGGAAAGACCTGACCGACACCGTCAACGTGATGGCGGCGAACCTCACAGAACAGGTTCGCGGCATCGTGAAGGTCGTCACCGCGGTCGCCGACGGCGATCTGAAGCAAAATCTTACCGTCGCCTCCAAGGGTGAGGTCGCAGCACTCGCCGAAACGATCAACAATATGACGGGCACGCTGGCGACTTTCGCCGATCAGGTGACGACAGTTGCGCGCGAAGTCGGCGTAGAGGGTCGCCTTGGCGGACAGGCGAATGTGCCGGGAGCATCTGGAACGTGGAAGGACCTAACTGGCAACGTCAACCTTCTCGCAGCCAACCTCACCACACAGGTACGCGCAATCGCTGAGGTCGCGACCGCCGTGACGAAGGGTGACCTGACGCGGTCGATTCAAGTCGAAGCGCGCGGAGAGGTCGCCGAGCTGAAGGACAACATCAACACGATGATCGGGAACCTACGCCTGACGACGGAGCAAAACACCGAACAGGACTGGCTTAAGACGAATCTGGCACGCTTCACCAATATGCTTCAGGGCCAGCGCAATCTCTCAGCGGTCGGGGGCACGCTGCTATCGGAACTCGCACCGCTCGTCGCGGCGCAGCAGGGTGTGATCTATCAGGTCGAGAGCGTCGACGGCGTGCCTTCTGGACTGACGCTGCTCGCGACGTTTGCGGACAGTGGAGCTGGCGGACATCCAGCGCGTCTGCAACTCGGCGAAGGCCTGATTGGACAATGCGCGCGGGACGGCCGCCGGATGTTGATCACAGAATTGCCGTCGAATGTTTCCCCGATCGGTTCGGGTGTATTCAAGGCACCGCCGCGTAACGCCATTGTACTGCCTGTGCTTTTCGAGGGACAGGTGAAGGCGGTGATTGAACTTGCGTCCCTGGGCGCATTCACCGAACTGCAGATCTCGTTCCTGGACCAACTGACGACGGGAACAGGGATCGTCCTGAACTCCATCGAGGCGACGATGCAGACCGAGGGTCTGCTGAAACAATCGCAGCAACTCGCCGGCGAACTTCAGGCGCAGCAGCGCGAGTTGCAGCAGACGAACGAGCAGCTGGAGCAGAAAGCGCAACAGCTCGCCGACCGCAACGACGAGGTCGAGGCAAAGAATCAGGAGATCGAGCAGGCCCGTCGTGCCCTGGAAGAGAAGGCGACGGAACTTGCTTTGACCTCGAAGTACAAGTCCGAGTTTTTGGCGAATATGAGTCACGAACTGCGGACCCCCCTGAACTCGATCCTCATTCTGGGGCAGCAGCTCGGCGACAATCCGGAAGGCAACCTGACCGGCAAGCAAGTGGAGTTTGCGCGCACGATCCATGGCGCAGGCACCGACCTGCTCAATCTAATCTCGGACATTCTCGATCTATCAAAAATCGAATCGGGAACTGTTTCGGTGGAAGCTGAAGAAATTCTCTTCTCAAGTTTGCTGGACATGATGGCGAGGCCCTTCCGTCATGAAGCGGAAAGCCGGAGGCTGTCGTTTGAGGTGGTGGTCGCGCCTGACCTAGAGAAAAGCATCATCACGGATTCCAAACGCCTGCAGCAGGTATTGAAGAATCTCCTTTCGAACGCCTTCAAATTCACAGCACAAGGAAGCGTCAAGTTGAAGGTCGGTCCCGTCACAGGCGGGTGGAGCCCTCAGCATCCGGTCCTCAAGCATGCGCCCGTGGTCGTCGCATTCGAAGTGGCAGACACCGGCATTGGTATTCCCCCCGAAAAACAGAAGATCATCTTCGAAGCGTTCCAGCAGGCAGATGCGAGCACCAGCCGGAAATATGGCGGAACGGGCCTGGGCCTCGCAATCAGTCGCGAACTCGCCAATTTGCTCGGCGGGGAAATCCAGTTGCGCAGTGTGCCGGGCGCGGGTAGCGAGTTCACGCTCTATGTCCCGCTGACGTATGTAGGCAGTCCAGGTGCCGGTCGTTCATCGTTTAGCCCCACAGCAAGCGATTCAATGTCGTCCTCGACCGTGGCTGCGCTCGCGAACGCGGCGGGCGCTCGCCTGTCAGATACATCGGCGAGTGAACGGGTTCCCGACGATCGCAAGTTCATCGAGCCAGGCGATAATGTTCTACTCATCGTCGAGGACGACGCTCATTACGCCCGCATT
This sequence comes from Hyphomicrobiales bacterium, assembly GCA_028290085.1. Classification (GTDB taxonomy): domain Bacteria; phylum Pseudomonadota; class Alphaproteobacteria; order Rhizobiales; family Beijerinckiaceae; genus Terripilifer. The sequence goes on along the minus strand of JAQGKN010000393.1, from coordinate 4,736 downwards.
CTTGTGGATCTGGCAAAGGACAACGACTTTAAGGTGCTTGTCGCATCGCGCGGCGCGGAGGCGCTGTCATTGGCGCGCGAATATCTACCGAGCGCCGTATCACTCGATGTATTTCTCCCTGATATGCTTGGCTGGAATGTCCTCAGCCAACTGAAGCAGGATCCGACGACGCGACATATACCCGTGCAAATGGTGACGCTCGATGAAGACCGCCAACATGGTCTTGCGCGGGGAGCTTTTTCGTTCCTGACGAAACCGACGACACCGGACGTGCTGGGGAAAGCGATCGCGCGAATCAAATCCTTCTCCGAGCCCCGCCGCAAGCTCTTGCTGATTGTCGAGGACAATGCAGCCGAATTGCTGAGCGTGAGCGAGCTTTTGGGACATGAGGATATCGAGATCCGGACAGTAGAGACGGGCGAGGAGGCGTTGGCGGTCCTGCGCCGCGAGGCCGTCGATTGCGTCGTCCTCGACCTAAAGCTGCCGGACATGACTGGGTTCGAGGTCCTCGAGAGTATGAGCAACGACGCCGACATCCGCGATGTTCCGGTCGTGGTGTTCACGGGCCGCGTTCTCACAACCGAGGAGGACCTGCGCCTTCACTCGATGGCGAGAAGCGTCATCGTTAAGGGAGTGGAATCCCCGGAGCGCCTCCTCGACGAAACAGCACTCTTCCTGCATCGGGTGGTCTCGAATCTTCCAGAGACGAAGCAACGCATGCTGGAGCGTCTGCATCGTTCGGATGACGATTTGCAGGATCGTACAGTGCTGTTGGTTGACGACGACGCCCGAAACATCTTCGCGCTGTCCAGCGTTCTGGAGCGGCGCGGGATGCGTGTACTGACGGCGACAACGGGTAAGGAGGCCGTTGAAATCGTCCAGTCTCAGCCGGATATAGCCATCGTGCTGATGGACATCATGATGCCGGAAATGGATGGATACCAGACCATGCAGGTCATACGTGCGGACCCCGCATTCCGTCGCTTGCCGATTGTCGCACTGACGGCGAAGGCAATGAAGGGGGATCGCGAAAAGTGCCTGGAGGCCGGCGCTTCGGACTATCTCGCTAAGCCTGTGAATACGGAGCAATTGCTTTCCGCGCTTCGCATCTGGCTTCATCGATGAACCGCGGCAATGGGACTGATACAGTGATCCCTGGCAATTCGCAGAGAGCAACAGTCCTGCTGGTCGACGATCAACCGGGAAAGCTGCTGACCTACGAGGCAATCTTGAGCGAGCTGGGTGAGAACCTGGTCATGGCGAGGTCGGCGCGCGAGGCCTTAGCAGTCTTGCTAAAAACGGATGTGGCACTCGTGCTCATCGACGTTTGCATGCCCGAGCTCGATGGCTTCGAACTTGCGACGATCATTCGTGAGCACCCGCGTTTCCAGAAGACCCCGCTGATCTTCGTCTCGGCCGTGCAAATTACCGAACTTGATCGTCTGCGCGGTTACGAAGCGGGCGCTGTCGATTATGTTCCGGTGCCGGTCGTGCCCGAGCTGCTCCGCGCCAAGGTCAAGGTTTTTCTCGAACTCCACCGCACGTCCCAGGAGCTGGAACGTCTGAACGGGGAGCTGGAAGAGCGGGTCGCCAAGCGAACGGCCGAACTTGAATCCGTCGCAACGCGTCTGCTTGAGAGCGAGCAGCGGAGAAGCCTCGCTCTCGTTGCGGGACGCATGGGATCGTGGGAGCGGAATCTCTTGACCGGCGAATATACGTGGGACGAAGGACAGTATGGAATCTACGGCGTTGATCCCATCAAATTTCGACCATCCGTTGAGGCCGTCCAGCAGCTCATTCATTCGGACGATCTCGACAGCGTCGTGGAGGCGGAAGAGCAGGCGGCTCGGTCTGGAAAATCCTTCTATGCGGAATTCCGTCTCCGGGGACCTGACGGCACTACGCGCTGGTGCATCGCCGGCGGAGCGGTCACGCTCGATAGTTCTGGAAAGCCTATCCGACTGACAGGCGTGACGCACGACATCACTGATCGGAAAGTTCTCGAACATGCCCTCCTGCACCAGAAGGACGAGCTGGAACAGCTTGTGGAGGCGCGCACCAAGGAGCGCGAGGTGGCGCTGGCGCAGCTCTTCGAGGCGCAGAAACTAGACACCATCGGCCAGCTGACCGGCGGAGTGGCCCATGATTTCAACAATCTCCTGATGGTCATCATGGGCAGCCTCGAATTGCTGAGGAAGCGGCTTACGCCGATGGATCCGCGCGTTCATCGGCTGCTTGAGAACGCGATGCAGGGCGCAGACCGTGGAACGGCTCTCACGCAGCGTCTTCTTGCCTTTGCCCGGCGTCAGGAACTAAGGCCGCAGTCGATCGACATCCCGACGCTGATCGGTGGAATGCGTGAGTTGCTGGAACGCGCGATTGGTCCGGGAATACAGTTGTATGTGAACATTCCCGATCGGGTCGATCTGGTTCAAGCAGATGCCAACCAGCTCGAACTGGCGATTCTGAATTTGGCCGTCAATTCACGTGACGCCATGCCGCTCGGCGGATCGCTCACCCTTACAGCTGTGGAGCCTGGGGGGCGTCCCGTGCCGCCCAGCCTGCCGCTTGGAGAATATGTCTGCATCGAGATCGCGGACACCGGTATGGGCATGGATGAGGAAACCCTCCAGCGCGCGAGAGAGCCGTTCTTCACGACGAAGGGGCCTGGAAAGGGCACGGGTCTCGGTTTGTCGATGGTGCATGGCCTTGCGGCGCAATCGGGCGGCGGCATGAACATCGTGAGCTGCCTGGGGAGCGGGACGCAGGTGCAGGTGTTTCTGCCGAAAGCACTACAATCGCGCGACGATTGGACCCAGGAGAACCTGTGTGTCGAGGAGGCGGAGCCGGCCTCGCCGCCGCAATCCTATTGCGTGCTCCTCGTCGACGATGATCTTCTGGTTCGCACGGGCACGGCTGCGATGCTCGAGGATCTAGGTCATGTGGTCATCGAAGCCGAATCCGGCGCGCAGGCCCTGGCTCACGTCAAGCAGGGAACCAGAATCGATGTTGTCATCACCGATCATGCAATGCCGGGGATGACGGGGCTTGCTCTGATGCAGGCGCTCAAAACCGATCACCCGGAGTTGCCGGTGATCCTCGCGAGCGGGTTTGCCGAAATAGCGGATGACGAACGTGTGGTTGGCCTGCCGCGTCTCACCAAGCCATTTCGCCAGAATGCGTTGGCAGCTGCCATCAGTGCCGCAGCGGAGGCGCGGTACGGCACTGCCCGGAGCGGACACCACCGAATTGTATAACCACGCGTGTCGACAATGCCGCAGTCCGTCTAGCCTTTCGGCCTGCGCGATGCCCAAAAGCGACAATAGCCAGTCAATTGGCGCTCAAAGCGCGCCGGACCTTCATTGCTCAGGGCGAGGCGTTCGCCTTCGCATGGTAGCGCGGCGCTCTATATGCATGGTCTCCATTGTCGGAGGCGGATTTTCGCCGACCGATATCGAGACCACGCTTGCCGAGCGTCCTCGACGGACGAGCAGGCTCGAGTACGTTGTCCATCACCTTGGCCCGGCGCTCGGCGGCAGGCGAGATTCGCACACACCTGATGCTGCCGGTGAGCAATGATACCATTCTGCGTTTCGCGCCGCCTTTGACCCAAATCGGAAATTGTGGATGTCCGCTTCTTGTTTCACTTATGCGGCGTAGTCCGCTGCGGATCTCGCAGGGGCACCGGCCTCATCGCAGAATGACACCATGTCAACGTCCGGATGAGAGGCAAGGGCTTCGCCGACTGTTGGCCCGTCACCGTTGACGAGATTGAATACACCTTTTGGTACTCCGGCGTCGTGCAGGATCTCTGCAGGCAGAATTGTGCTGAGTGGCGCAATTTCGCCGGAACGACGGTGCAGCCTGCCGCAAAGGCAGGAGCCAACTTCGACGTGACCTGGTTCAGGGGCTTCGCGACGGATGAGATTTTCACCTAAAAAGCTCTCAAACTCGTAGCCTTTCAAGACTCGTATCATCTCACGGAAATGATTAAGTGCGTTTGGCATCTGGACTTCGTGTGAGAAGCGTATTGGCGATCCCATCTCTGCTGTCATTGCTTGAGCCAACGCGCTAGCGCGTGAATGATATAGTTCTACAATCCGTTCGAGCAGGGCGAGCCGTTCTTCGCGACTCGTCATGACGACGAGACCAAAACTCTCCTTAAATCACAACCTCAGATCTGGGACATAGGTGCTGACGTGGAACACCTCAGGGATCACGTCTCAAGGCGAGGAATTCCAAAGACAGGTTTTGGCACTCGTTAGGACGTTCGACGCCTTTGATGTTGAGAACGATCCCTACCAAGAGCACGACTTTGGGTCCCTCCTCGTCGAGGACCTCAGGGTTCTCTTCAAAATCGACTACTACGACCCGTCACGCGAGGCAGCATCATCTGATCCTGCGGACGCTACCGACACACAGCGCGTGATGACGATCATGCTGGCCGACGAATATTGACATACTGGAGTGAAGAACATGTCCAAAATAATCCGCAAGGATGCAGACGGCGCGATCACAGAGTTTGGTGCCCAACTGGTCTCTCAGTTATCACGGATCGCCGTCGGCGATACGAGTCGCAAGACGCATTTTCGTGCTTTCGCATTATCCTCTAGGGTCCAGACTCATAACCAGTAGCTGACAGCGGCAGCGATACAAACGGCTGCGAGGAAATTTGCAGCATTTCGATCGTAGCGTGTAGCGACGCGCCTGAAGTCCTTCAGGCGGCAGAACATGCG
>JAQGKN010000363.1 GCA_028290085.1 Hyphomicrobiales bacterium | reverse complement strand
GGTTGCGGGCTTCGGGTGGCTCCCAGCCGAGAAGAAAGTCCTGCGGGAATTTCTGCAGGTTCGCCGTCTGTGAAAGGTCCCAGGAGCGTTGGTTGGCGCGCGCCTCGATGATGACACGGCTGAGGATCTGTGCATCGGAGGCGCGAACATACAGCACCTTTAGGCCTGTCGCGTCTTCGAAAAGCTTCCATAACGGCAGGCCTTCCTGCTCGTTGGTGGTGGAATAGACGACGACGGTGCCCTCGGGCTTCGCCGCGGCCAGAAGGTCGGCGTCGAGCCAGGAGGGTGTTTCAGCTTGCGCGGGTGCGGCGAACATGAGAGCGGCGGCGAGGCCGACGATAATTGCGCGACGCGGTGCGCGCATGCGCAAGTGAGTGCGGAGTCCGAGCACGAAAACCTCCCTTTTTTTGCATGTCGTGAGCCGCTCACGGCTCAACCTCTGTCGGGTGACATTGCTTATTGTGCGAGTCGTAGCCGCGCGCCCGCAGCTTGTCCATATCGCGCTCAGGCCGTGAGCCGAGATCTCAGAGCAAGAGCCGCCGCGAGGCCGCAAGCGGCTGCTGGGATGAGCAGCAAGGGAACGGCGCCCCAGCCGAAATACTGCACGAAGACGCCTGCCGCGACCGGGCCTGCAAACTGGCCGATGTTGCTTGTCTGCTGGATGAGCCCGATTGTCGGGGTCACGAGTTCCGGCCGCACGACGCGCGGCACGGCGGCGAAGACCGAGCCCGGTGCGAGACCGGCGAGACCGAGCGCGAGGGCCGCCAACACCGCCACCCAGCCTGCCGGGAAGCCTGACGAATAGATCAGTGGCGAGGTCAGCGCATAGGCGCCGAATGCAGCTGCGATGTTGAGCCAGAGCGGAGCTCCCAGCCGCGAGAGAATGCCTGCGCAGATGTTGCCTAGCGCGTTGGCGGCAACAACCCCGGCGGTGAAGAGGCTGGCTGTCGCAATAGGCAAGCCGAGTTGACCCACGAGGATCAGCGGCAGAAAGCCTGCTAGGATGAAATACTGGAAGGCGTAAAGCCCGAACACCAACGCCAGCAGCACGCTTGCGTGGTCGCTGATGACCAGACGCGCTGTCGTGAGGAAGCCCGACGTGGCGACTCCGGGTTTGGGCCTGTCGCGCGGCAGGAGGGCGAGGGCGGCGATCGCATAAGCAATGGTAAGGGCAGCCTGCGTCAGCCAGAGCGCGCGCCACCCGAACGAGGGCAGCACTGGCCCCAGCACCAGCATGAGGGCCGTGCCGGTCGGCATGAAGGAACCCCACATGCCGAAGAACAGCTGGCGGTCACGCCCTGTGAGAACCGAGTTCAAGAGATCCGGAACGACCACCACGACGCCCAGAAAGCCGACGCCTTCGATGATGCGAGACAACATGAGGAGGGCTGGCCCCGGCGCAAGGGCGCCCATGACGCAGCCAGCCGCCATGACGACCATGCCGCCGACGAGCGAGCGCCTCGCGCCGATGCGCCGGGCGACAAGCCCGGTGCCCATGCCCAGCGTGGCGCCGAGCGTCGCGAAGGTTGCGATGAGGAGGGAGACGACGGTGATGTCGAGCGACATCTCCGCCTGAAGAAGGGGCATGGCGACAATCGCCTTGCCGAGTTGCGCCGAGGCGACGATGCCGCCGAGTAACAGAAACAGCGCCAACGCGAGGCGCTTGCCCCGTGTATCGCCGGCTTCGCTTGCGCCGACCCAGGTCTGCATAGGCCGCCCCACCGCCGCGACTCGGAGTGGTCGCGTTTGACCCTCAATAGCGAGGGGTGAAAGCCCGCGCCAGTGCCCCGCAGTTCAGCGCAGGCCGAAGAAGCTCAGGATTGCGAGGACGACGACGATGAGGCCGACGAGATAGATGACGCCATTCATGATGCTTCTCCAATTTTATTGCCGTGCTTTTACGAACGCCTGCTGCGTTGCCGGGTTCCACGGCTACGCTGGAAGTCGTGTCCAGCGGTAAAGCCATGTTTCGCTGGCGGGGCGACCGTTGCGCATCAGCGTCACGCTGATCTCGGTCGTCTGCCCAGGTTCGATATAGGCGATGATGCTGGCACGCAGACCCGAGGTGTGCGGGTTCCACTCCAAGGGCTCAGCGGCGATCTTGCCGAGGCTGCCCTTTATGGTGAGATCCATTTCCTCGAGCGCGGATTTGTAAAAGGCCAGATCGTCGCCGGAAAAATCGATGACGAAGAGACGCGAGCCCGGCAGCATGAGACGGCGCGGTTCGGGATCGTCGCTGATCATCGTTCGGTCGGCTTTCGCCAGCGCATGCAGAGCGTCACCGTCGGTGGCTGCTGTCAGGCGATAGCGCCATGTACTCGCTTGCCCAGGTTGCAGCGGCGCCTCGGGCTTGAATGACGCAACGATATTGTCGTTTGTTTCGGTCCGTGTCGTGAGTTCCGCCAGCTGAATCGTGCCCGTCGCCCACGGCTCAAGCGGCTGCACGAAGTAACTCGGGCGCAGTTCGTAGGCGGCTTCCAGATCCTGATAGAAATCAAAGTCGCGATTGCGCTGCAGGAGCCCAAAACCTTGCGGCATCTTTGCGGGGAAGGCC
>JAQGKN010000332.1 GCA_028290085.1 Hyphomicrobiales bacterium | reverse complement strand
TCAGAACCGGCTCCGCCAGCGCGACGATATCGTCGATCGAAGGCGCAAGCCGCCCATCGACGAGTGCGCGCGCACGTGAGGCCAGCATCAAGGCTTGTGCCGCTCGCGGACCCGGGCCCCAGGCGATGTGCTTGGTGATTTCGGTATCGCCTTCGCCCGGACGCGAAGCACGCACCGTGTCGAGAATGGCGTCGACGATCTTGTCGCCGACCGGCAGGCGGCGCACGAGACGCTGCGTGGACATGAGATCGTCCGCGCTCATCACGGCGCGCACCTTGGCCTCGTTTTCGCCTGTGGTCTCGATCAGGATGCGGCGCTCGGCCGCGCGGTCGGGATAGGTGACATCGATCTGCATGAGAAAGCGATCGAGCTGCGCTTCAGGCAGCGGATAGGTGCCCTCCTGCTCCAGCGGGTTCTGCGTTGCCAGCACATGGAACGGGCGCGGCAGATCGTGCCGCTCGCCAGAGACAGTGACGTGATATTCCTGCATGGCCTGCAAAAGCGCGGATTGCGTGCGCGGGCTGGCGCGGTTGATTTCGTCCGCCATCAGCAATTGCGCGAAGATAGGCCCACGCACGAAGCGGAACGAGCGCGCGCGGTCGGACCCCTCCTCCAGAATTTCCGAGCCCAGAATATCGGATGGCATCAGATCGGGCGTGAATTGCACGCGCCGCGAATCGAGCCCGAGCACGGTGCCCAGTGTCTCCACGAGCTTCGTCTTGGCGAGTCCGGGGACGCCGACGAGCAGGCCATGCCCGCCCGCGATCAACGTGACCAGCGCCTCTTCGACCACCGTCTCCTGCCCGAAGATCACCGTGCCTATGGCCGCGCGCGCAGCGGCAACCTTGTCTAGCGCCTGTTCGGCGGCACGCGCAACGGCGGAATCCATGGAGGTGGCGGCATTCTCCTGCATGACACTCATCTCGGCTCCTCGTCGCGGCGCCAGCTGGCCCCGCGCATACCCCAGTGTTTCGGTTTCGGCCGCACGCGACTAGAATAGACCGACAGACCACTTTAGGACGCGGCACGCTAATGTCGATCCTCACAAGTCCGGGATCTCCTCACAGGCTACGGTGCGAGAATATGGCAGACGAGGTCAATTCGAAGGCAAACCCGTCGAATGCCCCGCAAAATCCCGCCGGCGCACTCGAATCGCTCGCCGCTGCTGCCCATACAGCAACGCCCGGCTTGCCACCCGTTCATCTGTGGAATCCGCCTGATTGCGGCGATATCGGCCTGAAAATCACAAGCAATGGCACATGGCTGTATCAAGGTTCACCCATTGGTCGAAAGCCGCTGGTGCGCTTGTTCTCGACCATTCTGCGCAAGGACGCGGATGGCTATTTTCTTGTGACCCCAATTGAAAAAATCTCCATCGAGGTCGCCGACGCGCCGTTTATGGCCATGGAAATGTCGGTACTGGATGGGCCGGACGGGCCGACACTGCGCTTTCGCACGAATGTCGATGACGAGGTCGAGGCTGGGCCCGATCATCCGCTCCGCTTCGAATCCGGCCCCGCTTCGGGTATCAAGCCTTATGTTCACGTGCGCGGCGGTCTATGGGCGCTTCTCACACGCGCCCTGGTCTATGATCTCGTCGAGCGGGCAGTGCCGATTGTGGCAGACGGCCAACCTGCGCTCGGCATCTCGTCGGGGGGACACGTCTTCGTGATAGGCTCTCAGGAAGCTGAGCAGACGTGGCGAAGCTGAGTGGACGTGACAATGCATGAAACAGGAATGATGGGCATGACGAGCACGGGCGACACGAAGCAGCCCCAGCGTTTCACGGCGCAAGACGTCCGCGCGCGCGCGCTCGCCCGCCTGTCGCTGAAGCTGCCGGAAACAGCGCTCGATCCTGCCCACCGCCCTGATCGCGGCGACCACATCCTCAACCCCGATCTCTATCGCGCGGGACTCTCGGCCATTGCCAAGCCCGCTGCGGTGCTCGTCCCCATCGTCGCGCGCGGATCGAGCGCCACAATCCTGCTGACGAAACGCGCAAGCGCATTGCGCCGCCATGCCGGTCAAGTTGCGTTTCCCGGCGGACGAATCGACCCCGAGGACGAGAGCCCGCTCGCCGCCGCGCTTCGTGAAGCAGAGGAAGAAATCGGCCTGGATCGCACCGTCGTAACGCCCATCGGCTATCTCGACGTCTATCTTACCCATTCCGGATACCGCATCCTGCCACTGGTCGCGCTTGTCACGCCGCCCTTTGCACTCGTGCGAAACCCCGACGAGGTTGAAGAGGCCTTCGAAGTTCCCATGGAATTTCTGATGGAGCCTGCGAACCACGTGCAGGAAACCCGTGAGCGCGAAGGCATTTCGCGCGTTTTCTACGCCATGCCATACGGCGAGCGAAAGATCTGGGGCGTCACAGCCGGAATTCTGCACAATCTCTACGAGAGGCTCTATTCCTGATGGCTGCCCAGCTTCGTATCGCAAGCCCGAGCTTTCTCGACGATCCGCGCTTGCGCCGTCTTCTCACCGTCCTCAACGGTGGCGGCGAAGAAGCACGCGTTGTTGGCGGCGCGGTGCGTAATCATCTGATGCATGTGCCGGTGCACGAGGTGGATATCGCCACGACCGCGACGCCGGAAGTTGTCATCGCTCGCGCCAAGGCCAGTGAGCTCAAATGCGTCCCGACCGGCATCGACCATGGCACCGTGACCATTGTCGTCGATCACGTGCCCTATGAAGTGACCACGCTCCGCGAGGATGTCGAAACAGATGGGCGTCGCGCCAAGGTCGCCTTCGGCCGCGACTTCGACGCCGATGCCATGCGCCGCGATTTCACGATCAATGCGCTATCGACTCGCGCGGACGGCGAAATCTTCGATCCCGCAGGCGGCTTCGCCGACATCGAGCGCCGCCATGTGCGCTTCATCGGCGATGCGGATGTGCGCATCCGCGAGGACTATCTGCGCATTCTGCGCTTCTTCCGCTTTCACGCCGCCTATGGGGTAGGCGAGCCCGACGCCGGCGCACTTCAAGCCATCGGCGCGAACCGGGACGGCCTCGACAGCCTTTCGCGCGAACGCGTGCGGGCCGAATTGCTGAAGCTGCTGGAAGCACGCGCCGCGTCAGATGTGGTGGAACTCATGTCGGGCCTCGGTCTGCTGGTGCGCATCCTCGGCGGCGTCGCCATGCCAATGCGCCTCGCGCAACTCATGGCCATTGAACACGCGCGAGAGGAAAAGCCGGATGCCGTGTTGCGCCTCGCCGCGCTGGCCGTTCTCACGCGCGAAGATGCAGAGCGGCTGCGCCCTCGCCTGCGCCTCTCCAATGACGGATACACGCGTCTCGTGCAGGCAGCCGACGCACGCGCGAAGCTGCACGCCCGCGCGGTGCCGCCACCGTTCGGGGAGTTGCGCACCTTCCTGTTTCTGCAGGGCCGCCGCGCCGCCTGCGATGCGACCGCCCTCGCTCATGCCGAAAGCGGCATGGCGCCCGATCACGCAGGCTGGCGCTCGGCCGCTCGATTTCTCGCCGATACCCCCGAGCCGCGCATGCCCTTCGGCGGCGCCGATATCGTGCGCCGGGGCGTTGCGCCGGGTAAAGCGGTCGGCGAAGTGCTGAAAATCCTGCAGGCGGCCTGGATCCGTGCGGGATTCCCCGATGCGCCGCACGAACTGGCCCGCCTGATCGGCGAAGCGCTCGCCACCTATGACGAACGCCGGAACGCGTGAGACTCCCCACATGCGCATGACTGCGCTATATTGGGTTTGTCCTCCCGGAGTTGCGTATGATTTTCGAGCGGAAGATGCCTGCCGATCTTGCCCGGTCGCTGTCTCGGCGAAGCCTGGCTTCCCGTGCGTCCGATGCCGCGTCGAGTGCTTTTCGACGCGAAACCTTCACGCTGCCGCGCCATCAGGCACGTGAAAAGGCGCGCGAATGGTTCAATTCGTTTCCCAAGCAGGCCTATATGACGGAGATCGAGTCCTGGCGTGAACTCGCCGATGGCCAGATCGAATTCACCATGCGCCGGCTTCCCACCGCCGACTGATCAGCCCGAGATGTCAGGCGTCTTCCAGGAAAGATGCTGGCCGCCGTCAACGGCGATCATTTGCCCCGTCACACTGCGGGCCTGCGTCAGAAACAGCACCGCGGCAGCGATTTCTTCTGGGGCAACGCTGGCGCCGAGCGGCAATGCGGCAGCTTCTCTCTCAAACCCCTCCGGCCCTTCGAGATGGTTGGGCAGCACGGGGCCAGGGCCGATGGCGTTCACGCGGACGCGCGGCGCAAAGGCCTGCGCCATGGTCTGCGTGGCCGTCCAGAGCGCGGCCTTGCTGAGCGTGTAGGAGAAGAAGCGCGGATTGAGCCGCCAGACTTTCTGGTCGGTGATGTTGATCACGACGCCCTCGCCACGCGGCGGGATCGACGCCGCGAAGGCAGCCGCGAGCTGCACCGGCGCGCGAAGATTGACAGCCATGTGCTGGTCCCACCGGGCCGCGTCGAAAACGTCTGCCGCATCGGGCTCATAGATCGACGCATTGTTGACGAGCAGGCACAAAGGGCCAATCGCGGCCAGCGCGCGGTCCACCAAGGTCGCCGTGTCTTCCGGCGAGGCCAGATCCGCCACGACGACGCAGGCCCGGCCTCCCCGCCGCCGGATCGTCCCAGCCAGTTCTTCCGCCGCCGGCGCCGAACGCTCGCTTGCGTGCAAGGCAAGGCCATAGCCCTCAGCAGCGAGCCGTTCTGCAACCGCCCGCCCGATCCGCCGCGCGGCCCCCGTAATCAGCGCATTGCGCTCGTTGCCGTCACTACCCTGCATCCGCCGCGTTCTTCCCATCAAACTTGCCACTCAGGCGTCGACCCAGAGCTTATCTGCTGCACACAAACGCCGCGACAAGGCCGGACCTCTGATTCCATGAAGATTATTCACGGAAGGACAAGCTTCAGCCAAACCCAAATGGCGGCATCAACCGATTTTTAACCAAGGTAAACGGCGTTATCCTGCTAGTATTCACGCTACTCCAGGCGGCCAACCGGCAATAAACGTACATTTCACCTGAAGAACACAATTGAAGCCAACGACGACTTGGCTGTGAGAAAAACTGCCGCAATTGCGCCACCATCCCTAACAGATCCTCAAGGCTGCAGGTCAGATTTTAGTAACCTTTGCAAACCTACAAAAGCTCCATATCGCCGGTGCTGAGTACGAGCCGGCGTGTACAGGAGTTTCATGATGTTCAAGTCGCTTTTCGCCGGTGTGCTGCTCTCCGTTTTCGCTGGCACCGCCATGGCCGCCGACCTTCCCTATCGTGGCAACGCCCCCTCGCCCGCACCTTACTACGCTGCGCCGGTGTTCAGCTGGACAGGCGTCTATGCCGGCATCAACGGCGGCTGGGGCTTCGGCAAGCTCACCAAGACCGGCACGCAGATCAGCAACATCAGCGGCGGCATGATCGGCGGCACGCTCGGCTACAACTATCAGGTTCAGCAGTTCGTCTTCGGCATCGAGGGTGACCTCGATTGGGCCAAGATCGACGGCGGCAAGACCTGGGTGTCGGGTGTTGATGGCGTTACGGGCCATGCACGTATTTCGTCGCTTGCGACTGTTCGCGGCCGGCTCGGCTATTCTGTCGATCGCGCGCTCCTTTACGTGACGGGCGGCTATGCTGGCGGTTCGGTCAAGGTGAACGTCTCCCATCCGGCTACCCCCTTCACCGGTTCGGCCACGAATTGGGAAAACGGCTTTGTTGTCGGTGCCGGCCTGGAATACGCCTTTACAAACAACATCTCCGCGAAGGCCGAATACCTCTACTCGTCACTCGGCGCGAAGAGCTACTTCACCCAAGACGTCCTGTCCTCGGGTGCGCACGTTCAGCAGGTCCGCACCGGCGTGAACTACCGCTTCTGATCTCGGGTACATCTCCGAACCTAAGCAAGCTCGGCGGGTTTACCGTCGGGCTTGTTTGTTTACTACTCTATCGTGTTGGCACCACTGCCGCTAAGATCTCGCCGTTGATCACGCAGGGCCAGGCGTGTTTGCCAGTTTTGAGGAGGATGAAATGGGTCTCTGGAATTTTGCCAAGACGGTCGGATCGAAGATTTTTGGGTCGAGCGAAGCCGCCGCCGCTCCTGCGGACGCATTGAAGAAGGAGGCCGAAAAGCACGGCCTCGACATGACCGGCGTGGAAGTTCACGTCGACGGAGACAAGATCAAGCTCTCGGGCAAAGCCGTTTCGACGGAAGAAGCTGAGAAGATCATCCTCGCGTTGGGCAACTCTGTCGGTGTTTCGACGGTCGAGAGCGAACTCGCTGTGACCAAGGAAGCCAGCGCATCGAAGTTCTACACAGTCGAAAAGGGCGACACGCTCTGGAAGATCGCGGAAACGCAGTACGGCCATGGCAAGGGCGCGAAGTACAACGAGATCTTCGAAGCCAACAAGCCGATGCTGTCACATCCCGACAAGATCTATCCGGGCCAAGTGCTGCGCATTCCGCCGCTTGCCTGATCCATCGTTTCAGTCGGGCGCATCGAAAGATGCGCCCGACTTTTGATCAGGCCGCAGTTTCGCCGTAAGCCGGCACCCGCGCCGCGAAACCATCGAGCCAGGCCACCAGTTTCGGGTGCGACTTGCGCCACAGCCCTTCCTGCCGAAGATCGAGATAACCGAGCGCCGAGGCCACCGCGATGGTGCCGACGTCGACGCCCTCGCCCGGCAAGTCCGCTTCCAGCGCTGCAACTCCGGTGTCGACCTTCTTCTGCTGATGCGCGACCCACTTCGTCGAGACCTGCGCCGGCTCGCGCCAGCGGCCCTCATAGGTCACGAGAACGGATGCTTCCATGATGCCATCGGCCAGAGCCTGCATCGTCAAAGCCTGAAAACGTGCCTTTGGTTCGGTGGGCAGGATGCGATTGCCGCCGGCCAGATGATCCAGGTATTCGGAGATCACACGGCTGTCGAAGATCGCTATGCCATCGTCAGTCAGCAGCAACGGGACCTTGTTCAGCGGATTACGCGAGCGAACCACATCGCCGGGGTCGCCATCGGAATCGACCATCTCGATCCGATCAGCAAAACCAAGCACGCGGCCGGCTATCGCGACCTTCCGGGCGAACGGCGAAGCGGGGGAATAACGCAATTTCATGGGACGGCTCCTCGGCGCAGTGACAGCCGTGTTGTGCCGCAGCCCGAGGCGTCCGGCAAGGCGCCCCGGAAGGGCTGATGGCGCAGTTTTCAGCCGACCTGAAGCGAGACCGCCTTTGGTCCCTTGCCCTTCTTGTCGGGCTCG
>JAQGKN010000302.1 GCA_028290085.1 Hyphomicrobiales bacterium | reverse complement strand
CATGTCAGCCCTCTCTCGTTTCTTGTTACGGTTCAATTCACCAGTTTGCGCAGCCGGTCGATGACGTCCTGCGGCACGCTGTCGATGTCCTTCATGACCTTCTCGATCTCCGGGCCGCCGAGCGGGTCCACGTCGATCCCGATCTTCTGCGCGTCGGCGATGAAGGCCGGGTCTTTCATGGTCGCATCGAAAGCCGCCCGCAGCAAAGCCACGCGCGCGCGCGGCACTTCGGGCGGCAGGAGGACAGGATAGGTCGTCTTGAACTTGGTCGCATAGACCCGGAACATCTGACGAGCCGATTCATCGGGCGCAAGCTCGATGGCGGTCGGAATGTCCTTCAGGGCGGGCAGGCGTTCGGTTCCAAACTGTACGAGACTGCGGGCCTTGTTGGCGCGCATCCAGTCGGGCTTGCCGAGCAGGCTCGAGAGGTTCGCGGTGTTACCGTGAACCTCCCCCTGCTCAACCGCCAGGAAGATATCGTTGACGCCCTTGTAGCCGGAGACGAGCTTCATCTGCGTGCCGAGCAGCTGGTTCGACATGGTCGGCAGGATGAAATTGTCGCCGCCCGGCGCCGTCGCGCCGAAGTTGCTGGGCTTGTCGACGAGGTCGTGAAGCGTCTTGTAGGGCGTGTCGTGCCAGACCCAGAGCACCTGCGGCTGCTGGGCCGGGGTGCCGATAAAGGGCATCTTCGACAGATCGAACTGCACACTCGAACCATCGCGCGAAAGGCTCTTGAGGCGCGGCTCCAGCACGATGCCGTTGAGCGGCATGCCCATGGCCGTGCCGTCGCGAGGAGCGCGATTGGCAAGATAGTTCATCATGACGATACTGGCGGCGCCCGGCATGTTTTCCACGACCACATTGGGTTCGCCAGGAATGTGGCGGCCCATATGGGCTGCCAGCGCTCGGCCCACGAAATCATAGGCAGCACCCGCCGCGCCGCCGACCAGAATCCGGACGGTCTTGCCTTTGTAGAACCCATCGTCCGTCTGCGCCTGCGCGGACCCGCTTGCGAGAGCGGCGAGTGCGAGCAACGCCGCGATGGCTTTTGCATGAAGCCTCATATTCCAGATCCTCCCTGAGTGGCGGCACTCGTTCGAGCGGTGGCGCCTTCGTCCAATCAAACCGTTTGCGGCGCGCTCCGGCGGGTCTTGGCTCGCGTCCAATCGAAGAAGATCAATGCGAGCGCTGCGACGATGGCCCCAAGGTTCAGCGGCATGGCGCCGTGAAACGCATCTGCCGGCACGAGCAGGGCCAAGCCGACCGCCATATAAACGACCCGCAGCCAA
Organism: Hyphomicrobiales bacterium; assembly: GCA_028290085.1. Lineage (GTDB taxonomy): Bacteria > Pseudomonadota > Alphaproteobacteria > Rhizobiales > Beijerinckiaceae > Terripilifer. The sequence goes on along the minus strand of JAQGKN010000302.1, from coordinate 2,046 downwards.
GCCGCGATAGGCGCGAAGAGGAAGCCGACCATGGCGACCGAGCCCATCATCACGCCGAGGATCGCGGTCGACGCCGAGAGGATGACAATCCCCGGCGCGCCTTTCAGCAGAAGCGCCGGCGAGAGCGCGAAAAGGAAGGGGATGAGATAGGCGCTCCAGCCCACACGCACCGCCGTCCAGCCGGTCTTCCAAGGATCTGTCTGCGCGATGTTGGCGGCGGCGAAGGCGGCGAGCGCCACGGGCGGAGTCACCATCGACATCATGCCGAAATACATCAGGAAGAGATGCGCCTGCATCGGCTCGAGACCGAAGCGGATGAGCGCGGGCGCTGCCAATGTGGCCATGATGACGTAGACGCCGACCGTCGGCATACCCATGCCCAGGATGATCGCGACGAAGGCGCTGATGAGCAGCAGCACGAAGACATTGTCTCCCGCGAGCGCGAGCAGCTGATCTGTGAGGCCGAATGCGAGCCCCGTCATGTTCAGCACGCCGATGACGAGCCCCGCCGCTGCCGTGATGATGATGAGATCGATGACGCTGGCACCTGTCGCGACGATGGCACGCAAAGCATCGACCGTGGTGAGGCGCTTGCCGCGATATCCCACCGTCATGGCGAAGGCGAGCAGCACGACGGTGGCGAGTAGAGCCGCATATTCGGCGGCCATGTTGAGCCAGAGAAGACCGCCGATCAGCAGCAGGAAGGGAATGGGAAACTGCCAGCCCTCGCGCAGCACGATCCAGGCGCGTGGCAGATCCTCGCGGCGCGAGCCGGAGATGCCGAGCTTGGCGGCTTCGAGATCGACCTGAATGAATAGCGCGACGTAATAAAGCACGGCAGGCAGGAGCGCGGCCCAGACCACGCTCGCATAGGAGACCTGCAAATATTCGGCGATCAGGAAGGCGGCGGCCCCCATGACGGGCGGCATGAGCTGGCCGCCTGTCGAGCCCACGGCCTCGATGGAGGCAGCCACCTGCGGCGGGAACCCTGCCCGCTTCATCAGCGGAATGGTGATCATGCCGACGCCCGCGACATTGGCGACAGCGCTGCCGGAAATCATGCCGAACAGGGCCGAGCCAAAGACTGCGATTTTCGCCGAGCCCCCGCGAAAGCGGCCCATCAGCGCGGTCGAAATGTCGGTGAAGAAATCGCCGCCGCCCGAGAGCGTGAGGATCTGTCCCATCAGCAAGAAAGGAGCGACAGTGATGAGCGCCACCTGCAGCGAGGTGCCGAAGACCGCATTGGTGTCGATGCCGAGATAGACCGCGAGGCGGCTCAATTGTACGGGCCGTGTGCCGAAAACGCCGGGCAGGAGATTGCCGAAATAGGCGTAGAGGCAGAGCACGCCGATGACGATGACCAGCGCGAGGCCCGCCGTGCGGCGCGTCGCCTCCAGAATCAGGAGCACGATTGTCGCGCCGACGAGCACGCCGTCCCACGGGCGATAGACGAGTTCGTTGACGAGCGTCGGATAGAAGATCGCGACGTAGGCGCAGGCCGCGAAACCGGCAAGCGCGGTCGCGACGTCTACAAGGTGAACCTCGCCCGCCTTCCGCGTCCAGCCCGGGAAGCTGATGAAGGTGAGGAACAATGCAAGGCCAAGCGAAGCCGCCAGAAACTGCTCGGTATAAAGCGAGATAGATAGCCGCGTCGGCAGGTTGGCGACCCACGCGATGATGATGCCGATGAGAAGAGCCTGCGCCAGAGTGACAAACGGGCCGAGACGACGAACAGGCATTTGAAGTCCTCAAGGACCGTGGCTGCGAGCGAGCTACCGGCCAATCACGATGAGATGCGAGAGTCCTGGGCGTCCGCCAAGGGGCGCCCAGATGCACGGCTGGCTTACTTCGTCAGCTCGACGCCCTTGTCCTTGTAAAAGGCGATGGCGCCATCGTGATAAGGCACGTTCATTTCGCGATAGAGGCGCTTGATGTCCGTCTGCTTGAACAGCGGCATGCCCTCGCTCAGCTCCTTATGATGATAGTAGAGGACCTGCGTAAGCTTGTATACGACTTCCATAGACACATTGACGTTCACGAACAAGA
>JAQGKN010000294.1 GCA_028290085.1 Hyphomicrobiales bacterium | reverse complement strand
TGCGCGTGGGAAGATGTCGATGTCAGGATTTGAAATAGACCGATCAGGAATCCGAAAAGCAATTTGATACCGGTGCGCGAATTCATGGCAAGTCGCCATGAAAGGCCAATCTTTTGACTGCCGGATTCGCTAGGTGGCGGCGAAAGTTGTTTCATGGCGCTCTCCCGTATCCTTGCGGTTTTTCCCGCTTTTGAAGCGTCTGAAATAGGTAAATTCGCTAAGCACCGCCAATATTGTTTGCTTCCCCCCTATAGGAAAATCTTCTAGGCTCGCTCGCAGCCCGGAGTTGATGTTGGCCGAACCGCGTATATCCACGAAGCAGCTCCGATACTTCAGCGCGATCATGAAAGCTGGCAGCTTCAGTGGCGCGGCGCGGGTTCTCAATGTGTCGCAACCAGCCTTGGGCCAGCAGATACGCGATCTCGAGGCTCGCTTGGGTGTAGAGCTCCTAACGCGGACACCGCGCGGCATTGAAGCCACCGAAGCCGGCGACGTGTTCCTGGTCCATGCGTCATCCATCCTGGAAGCGCTGAGACGGGCCGAGCACAGCGTTGCGCCCTTCCGTGCGACGGTGCCGCTCGAACTCGTGATCGGGGTCACGCCGACGATCGGGCGCGCGCTGGTGGATGACCTGCTCCAGCCCGCCACGTATGGTCGTCGGGAGGTCAAGATTTCACTTCTCGAAGGCCTGAGCACGGATTTGCTCCAGGCCCTGCGGGAAGGTGAGATCCAGGCCGCCATCTGTTACGACGCAGCCGTCACGCCGACATTCGATGTTACAGTCTTGTTCCAGGAAGATCTGGTTCTCGTCGGGCGACCCGATCAGGTCACGCGCGCGAGCGTCCGAGTCAGCGATCTGCCGATGTTCCCTCTCGCGCTGGGCACGCGTCAGGATGGTGGGCGGGACGCAATCGAACGTGCTGCTTTGGAGCACCGCGCGGTGCTCGATGTGCGAACTGAAATCGCCCATATCGCACTGAAGAGAGAATTGCTGATCCGCCAGCAGGTGTGCACGATTGTCCCTTATGGCTCGTTCTTTGCGGACATCAGCAGCGGTCGATTGAACGCAGCAGATATCGAACCACCCATCCGCCGCGACATGACACTGGTGCTATCCCACGATCTTCCCGAGGTGCTTCGCGCGAAGATCTCGGAACGCGTGCAAATCGCAATTAGAACGCAGCTTGCGTCGGGCGCGCTCAAACGGCGTTTGAAATCGGATGCGACGGTACCAGGGACGGCTTGAACTTAGTCGCTCAAAAATTCAGGCGAAAAGGCATGAGCCCTGCCGTCGCGAGTGCCCCGCAGCCAAAGAGAAGAGCGCCAGCGAGCAGCACCCAGCGAATTTTCGATCCCCCGCGATCCAGCGTCGAGACCGACTCGTCGTCTGGATCGAAGAAGACCTCGACCTTCGATTCCATGGGGAAGCGCGCCACGATCTTCTGCGCTGCGTCAGGTGTGCTGTTGCTGACAGTCCAGCCGATGGTGTCGCCCTGCCAGGTCTGCCCGCCGGACTCATAGGCATAGACGACGCGTGGAAAGTAGAGCGTCTGGAACGAGACCAAGTTGGCCCGGTCACGCTGCTGTTGCTGGGTTTCGACCTTGGAACAAACAATGCGTCCCATGGTACGGGTCCACCCCTGCATGGCGCGCTCCTCTTTCCCCATCATCTGCGAGAACAGCGCGAGCGCGCCGCCAAAGACGGAGAGGAAAATGACGATGGGCATGCGCTCGGGATGCGGCATGGATCCCCCCAAGCTTTCGCCGAAGCGCTCGATGCCGAAAACTCCAGCCACCATGACAGCGCTCAGCACGATGACGGCGAACCAGCCCTTACGCAGCTTTCTGGAGTCGTGGCGTTCGAGGATGCAGGACGTCGGATCTTCGGGATCGTAGAGGACACGCACGATCTTGCCCTGCGGATAGCGCTTCAGAACTTTAGCGACCTCGGTGGCCCCGGAGCCCGGGCCCAGATCGATGCGCGATCCTGCAAACGTCCTGTTTGCGACTTTGAATTCGTAGGCGATCTCGGCGAAGTTTTTAGTCTCGAAGCGCTCGGTCGTGGTGCTGGAGCGATTGTCGTCGCCGGTGTCACGATCGAGCTTGCGCACCGTCTTTGCCACCGCCTTTGACGACCGGATACGCCCGCTGGCTTCGAGCCAATTCCGCGTCCGGAAGTTCTGGATGTGCAACCACGAAAGGATGCCCGCGATGAGCGCGGGGAAGGCCAACAAGCCGAGCAGGATTTTCCAGTGAATGTCCAAGGCCAGTCTCCCCCGCCAAAGCAGCGCGTAGCTTAGCAGGATCGGGATGAGGTATGGCAGGGCTGGAAGGCGCGTTCTGGGGTTGCCTGCATCGGAGTGAGCGCCAGGTCACTGCCTCCGACGTCGAGGTCATCGCCATGCGGGACATCAACGACACACTGCCTTCAATGAAGTTCAGAAGCAAAGCAATCTCGATGATCGCGGTCGATGCGACGGTTTCACGAGGGCTCGTCGATCTAAGCGCTGCGTCGATACACGACGCCGGCTAGACGACGAGTGGAACGTTGGGGCGTGCTCGGCACGTCCCAATTATTGGTCAGTCCATTACCGCGCGAGTCTTCGATCGCGCGGCAATGACGGGGTCACTTTTCCTGGACGACCGTGTTCTTGAGCACGCCCACACCGGTGATCTCGACTTCCACGACGTCACCGTCATGGAGGTAGAGCGGCGGGGTGCGACGATCGCCGACGCCACCGGGCGTTCCCGTGACAATCACGTCGCCTGTTTCCAATGTCGTGAAGCTCGACGCATAAGCGATGACGTCTTCGATCGTGAAGATCATCTGGGCGAGGCTCGCCTTCTGAACTTCCTGACCGTTGACGCGCGTGATCAGCATCGTGGTGGCGCGATCCTTGATCACATCGGGCATGACCAGGGTCGGGCCGAAAGAACCGGTCTGGTCGAAGTTCTTGCCGCCTGTGTACTGATGCGTGTGCCGCTGATAATCGCGGACCGAACCATCATTGTAGCAGGCATATCCAGCCACATGAGACATGGCTTCGGACTTCGAAATATGCCGGCCGGGCTTGCCGATCACCAGAGCGAGTTCGCCTTCATAGTCGAAGCGCTCGGACAATGTCGGCTTGAGCAGCGGCGCTTCGTGGGCCGCCTGTGACGTGTTGGTGCGCAGGAACAAAACCGGAAATTCCGAATCGGACCGTCCGGTCTCCTTGATGTGCTCGCTGTAGTTCAAGCCAACGCAGATGATCTTGCCAGCGTCCGGGATGACGGGCAGCAAGGTAACCTCCGAAAGCGCATATTCCGTACCCTTCGGCGCGACCTTGCCGGACACAAACTCGTCGGACCCGATGAAAGCCTTGAGCGAGGGAAGGTTGGGGCGATCGGCGCCGAGATCAACGACGCGATCTCCCGTAACCATGCCGTAGGTCGACTTGCCGTTCGGCGTCTTGAAGCTTGCAAATTCCATGGTGTGATCGTCCTTCGACTGGATGAAGCCAGGGCCCAAAAGTTCAGGCTACCCATACGGCTAAACGTTGAAGCCGTAAAGTTGCGGCACCCCTCCCTGCGGGGCCGGCGCAGGCCGCGATCCACGGCCGGCAGCCAGGGCCTCGCAGGCCCCCGCTTAGGCTACGGGGGCGAGGTCATGGACGTCCCACGCTCCCCGATCCGGAGCAGATCACGGCCTTAACCTCACGTAGGAACATACCCTGGCTTCTTGTAAAGCGTGGTGCTCTTGCCGGTGACGTCCGGCTCGAAGACTTTTTCTTTCCAGTCCTTGGGATCGAACTCTTCAATGCCGACAGAAATGGAAGCCTCGCTGCTTCCCAAGGTCGACATGACCGCTTCGGCGATCTTGGATGCCAGCTCGGATTTCTGGGCCTCCGTCTTGCCGGCATATAATTTGACGATGACGTGGGGCATGGAGTTTTCCAGTCGGTTGAAAACGATAGGGTAAGCCGTACTGCGAACGCGCAGGAGCGGTCGCATGTCTTGCGTTCGGGAGCGCATTAATTGACGGACATGATCTCCTTGAGACGCAATCCAATTCGCGGATCGGCGTTGTAGTCCTTTTCGAGATCCTGAACGATGGCCTCACCGTCCGACCCGGACACGAAATCATAGTCGGATTTCAGCATTTCTTGAACGGATGTATGGGTCGCCGGATCGTTCAAGGCATCCGACATGGCTTTGCGTAAGGTCTCGACCGTTTCAATCGCCGTGGCCGGCGGCAGAACAAAGCTGTAATGCACGGCCATCGAGCCGACGACGCTGCGATAGGCCGCAAAATCCGCACTCTTCAAGGCTTCCGGCTTCAACTGTTCGATCACCTCGACCATGGTGGGATATTCTGGCAGTTGCGCGTTTCGCTTGAAGGTCCCGTCCGACTTCAATTCACCGCGTTGCAAGAAGGCATCGTAGAGTCCTTCTTGCCTGATGGAGTCACGTCTCGTCAGGTAGGTCGTGTGGCTCGCATTTGCGATATTGGCCTCGTTGCGCGACAGCGCAAGAATGGTTTCGGCCTGCCCTGGATACCCCATCACATATTGATATTTGGCGCCGATCATGTCGAGGAAGAGACGATTTGCGGCGTCCGTCGTCGAACCCGTCCCAAGGCTTGCGAGGACGAGCGGTTTGCCCGGCTTCAACAGGTCAGACGGGGTCTTGAGAGCAAGGTCTTTGCGAGCCAACAAAACCTGCGTGGCCGAGATCGCGCCGACCATCCGTAGTTTCGAGGGCTGGTACTGGACGCCGTCGAGCCGCATCAGACCGCTTGTCACCATGCCGAGCAACACACCTACGGTGAGGCCATCAGGCTTGGCGAGGTTGGATATGTAATTAGCTGCGATCACGCCAACCGCGCCCGGACGGTTTTCGAAGACAATATTTGGTTTGCCGGGGATATGTGCTGCGACATGCGGCGCAAACACGCGCGCAGCCATGTCGGTAGGGCCGCTTGGCGTGCTGGCGATCACGAAGCGGATCGTCTTGCCCTGGAAGTCCGTTTGAGCAGCAGCCGGGATGGTCATGGACACTGCCGACATTGCAGCGACGGCACAAGATAGAACCCGCAGTCCGCTACGGACGTGAATGGAGGTCATGGGAATCTCCGACGATCTGGAAGGGCGCTTCAAAATGCGC